>CALMIT010000731.1 GCA_937864255.1 uncultured Saprospiraceae bacterium | reverse complement strand
CGATGGGACGTGCCAAAAGTTATTCCTGAGCCGGTAGGGTTTTAACTTCTTCAAACAAAAACCGACGTCTCGCAAATGTGAGGCGCCGGTTTTGGTTTTTGAAGGAGTTTGACAGGCTGCCTATCATTGATCTTGCGGAAAATTTTACCTTCGCACCGGCGCTAAAAATCGTATAGACTAAAAACGGAGTGCTTATGAAAAACCTGATCTTGTTTTTGTTTTTGTTTTTGCTCACGCTTGTTTTATCCTGCCGGAAGGATGGATTGCAGTTTGACAACCTCACCATAACAGAATTGACCGAAAGTTTTGAGCCGGATGCGCGGTTTCGAAACCAACTCCGCTTGGCTTTTGGAAAGACTTTGGCAAACGCGCTTTCCAAAATAGCATTAAAGGATTATATTATCGAAAAATCCCTCGGTAACCGCGACGGGATGTTTGAAGAAATTGTCTTTTCGCAGCATTATCTCGATGAAATTTATCCGGGCATCACCTTCGCCGAATTTTTGAGGCGCTCCGTGGATGATGAGGTCAAGGCGGTGTTTGGCGATGATTTTATCGAAACGGTGCTGCGCAGCGATCCTTTGCTGGTCATCAAACTTCCCGATATTTTTTACAATCTCGGTTTTCGGGGAATCTTCGGCGGCCCACTCAGTACTCCGATGGTATATGTGAAAACGCCTAATCCTGTCCCTAATCCGCACAGCAGTTTTTTTCATTACATAGTTTATCACCATTCGGGCTATCGCGAATTTGTACCTGCTTCCGAAATGCCGCCTTATTACGGACTTGTCGTGAAATACAGCGAAGATTATATGCTTTTGAATACGCAAAACCTTGAAAATGAGAAAGGTATCCAGCTCGCCGAGATTTTACCACAGTACTTAAACTGCAATGCCGATTTTTTAGACAGTTTGGAAATGATTGGAAAACCGGTACCTGAGTTGACGGAGTTCAAATTATTTTCCAAAAAGGAGGTTTTTTTGATGCAAAAAAATCTTTGTAATCCATTCAGTTTTGCGCCGGCTTGTGCTGCCGCTTGCGGCAGAGATTGTGTTCCGCTCGATAGTCTGAATAATGTATTCCAGTCATTTTCATTCAAAAATCCATTGGGCGCCCGCATCACCGACGACACTCAATTTTTTAAAGAAAACAGAGACGCGCTGGTTGTATTTGCTACCAAACCGGATTATGTATCTTACAAAATTGCTACCATCGGCGTGCGATTGGGAGAATTATTGGACAGAAGCAACGTCATCGTTTCCCTGCGCATGGAAGATAAATTTTATCAAAATGCCGGACGTATTTTTTTGCCGAAATTCAGTCTGTTCAATGCTGAATTTGATGATTCCGCACCTTTGAAATACCCGGTGGAAGTGCTGATCTCAAAAGGATGGCCAGCGTCAAACCCCGATGATGCTTACACATTTACAGCAGTCATGACGGATTATTCGGATGCTGTGAATCCGCAGTTTTTTACTTACGACGCATCTACCAACGAAGGATATTTTTTGAATACTTCCAACGCTATTCAATGGGGCAGGACGAGCCTCCAGTACTGTATAGAAAGCCCGCACACTTATGATTTGGGCGATATAAATATTGAAATCAAATATTGAAGACTGATGAAAAAAATAATGCTTTTTGTTGCCCTGATTTGCGCTTTTTGTTCTCCCGTTTTTTCCCAGGAAAGCAGCCGGGCTGTTCGGGTTTATTATGAAAGTTACCTCAAGGCGCCTCACGCCAAACCCGATCAGCGCCAGGAGCCTTTTGCCTTTTTTGAATTTCGTACCGTGTCGGCGGGATTTGAATTCAAAACAACCGACAAGTATTTCCAGCAGTTTGGATTTAGCTTTTTTAAAAAGGCAAACAACGAATACCTCACCTATTCCGACGAGTCATTTTCTGTGGGAGTTTTTTATTACCTCGGCAGGTATTTTAAAAAATTTTCTACCGAAAAACTAAAAACGAGCATAGGTTTGGAAATAGCGCCATACTACGGCACGTACCAGCGAACATCGGCAAATATTTTCCTGCTGCACGATATTGATGAGACAGATATTGGGCTGCTTTTCAGACTTGAGCCGCAGGTGCAATATCTTTTAGGGCACAATTTTTCAGTAAGCGCCGGCTTCCCGCTCACTATTTTGAACTTGAATTACAACATGTATGAAAGTCGTTTTTCTGAAAATACACTGGATGGCAATGTGGTAGAAATTACCATCCCCATCTGGGAATTTTATTTTCGTCTTGGAGTAAGGTATCGATTTTAAAAAATACTGCTGATAGCTTTTTAGCTGCTCTTTTTATTTTATAAACTTATCCTAAAGCTTTTAAAAGTAATATTCAAAATATGATTAATAAACAGTAAGGTATGAAAGTCAATATAGATGAAATAGAAAAGATTACTTTGCTTTTACTTTCGAAAGTGAGGGTAAGAGCATTGAACTAAATAATGATTTTTATTGGGATATTTCTGCGGATGAACTTTATAACCCATATGAGGAGCCAAAAAATATTACATTAGTACAACTATCGGATGACTTAGAGGAAATCCAAAGGTTTAATAAATCTGATGATGCAATTCCTTATGATTTAAAAAGACTTGCATCAATTATAAAAGCATTAGGTACTGAAAACCAAACGGCATTTTAATGACGAAAGTCCGATCTATTCATCAATAAAAGTATCCAATCAAGGGTTTGGAGTTCGTCAAAGAAGTAGTAGGAACGATCTTAGATAAATCTATAAAAGAAGAAATGAAAAAGAATATAACAGCATTTTATTATTTTGATGAACCCGATTTTAATCAACTTAAGCTCAGGGTTGAAAGGGAAATAGGTATTTTGCTGTCACCAGGGACAAACCCTTATGAGTATCATTATCAAGGTTTGTTTGCAGATAATTTATTATTGAAAAAAGTTTCTTACGAAGATGAATACTACGAATTATCAACTTATCAAATAAAAATACTGCTACATGAAGGACCATTTAAAGAAAGAAAATCTAAGCTTAAACAGCTTTTTATAGATATGAGCAGAATTAATTCTATCAAAATAATTAAGGAAGAAGTAATAACAGTTTTTGAATAATAATTTTTTTCTCACCTCAAGTTGGAAGAGAGAAGACTTGGGGAATCAAGGCAAAGGGTATTCAAAGAATCTCAATAAACTAAAAAGAGCAATACCTAAAGCAAAACAAAATCAATTCAATCATTCAAAAAATTAACTCTAAAAGTAAAAACGAAGCCGGCGACTTACACTCAGTCGCCGGCTTCGTTTGAAAAATAAATTTATAATTCTGTGGTTATTTGGCTGCTACCAATTCTGTTCCTTCTATCCGGGCTTTTAATCTTCTGAATACTTCGGCGGCTACTTTTCTACCCAATTCCAGCCCTATGATATTTTCTGATTGTATGTGGTAACCACCCAGTACCCTCGAAATACCTGCTTTTTCGGCAGTTTCGGTGAATGTGGGCAGGTCGAGCACCACGCTGTCTTTTGTAATACCGACCTCGGTAAGCCAGCCGGGCAGCAACTTCACCTGTTGTCCGAAAGTATCTCTGCCGGTATGTAATTTCAAAATTTCCGAACAGGCGCCGCTCACCGTGCTGTGTCCCGACACGTAACTTGGGAAAGGCGGCGATACGAAAGTAGCGGGGCTGTAGGGTATCCATTCTTCACCTTTCATATCTACCGTACCCTTGAAAGGTCCGCCCCAGCCTTTTATCATTTTCCCTTTGTTGTAATAGCGCACAAGGGCAAAAGGACGTGCAAAATCGTAGTGCATTTTTGCATCCCAGCAGGCGATAAAAGCATCGGCTGCGGCTGCAAGTACCATCAGGTACATTTTTACGTCCTGATCCAAATCATGTTTATCGCGGCGCGAAACAAACTGCGCAAAAATCAGCCAGTGGCCTGCCTGTTGTACGGACGAAGGTCCGTCGCGCATAAATTCCACAAGCGCTTTTTCCTCAAAAGTGAGGTTGGCGTTCATAGACAGCACCTGCGCTACTTCTTTTTCCAACTCCGGAGAGCCGACGTAAGGCGGAGGGATGGGTCTGAATTGTGCGCTGGAGTCCAAAACAATCGGCTTGACTTTTGGCCAATGCGGCGTCAGACAGGCAGGAACGAAATGACCGCCCTTGCCGTCTTCGAATCTGATGGGTTGCCAGCGGTTGATGTCCACCAACTTGTCAACGGTATTGACCGGTTTGTAGCCGGTATAATCGGAATATTGTGCACCATTCGAGCCTTTTTCATCGCCGTCCTGGTTTGAGCCGTCGTGTCTTCGAGACGCAATAACGGTGGCAGCGGCTTTGTTGCCGATGCCGGCCGGCGTAGTATCATCCATCGAAGTATCGTTGGGATCAAAACCAAATTCCACCAGTTTTTCGGTAAACAACGCCGAATCTGCCGGATAATATTCCAGCAACGTCCTGTATGCGGCGTAGCTGATGGCTTTTTCTTTGTTCGCCAGCGTGTGTTCTTCAGCGGGGCGACGAGGTACCTCGGTCAGATACATCGGCAAAGCTTTTGCGTCATAGCGCGTCCAGGCATCGTACACGGACGTCCAGATCAGGGCCAGCATCCTGGAAGTGACTGTCGGGCGCGGACGATTCCGGTCTGTGTCGTTTGCCGTGCCTTGCAGGGCTACTTCGGCCCATTTATAAGCCATATTTTTTTGCCATTCTTCGGCAGGCGGAGCAGTGGATGTTTCTGCGGGCTGGCTTTCTTTACAACCGAACCAGACTTGCGCAGTGATTAACAGTAAGAGTGCAATGGTCATTTTTTGCATAATCAAGAGTTTATTTGATGTAATTAATTGTGTACGGAAGGCAAAAGAATAGAAGTGTAATGACGGTAAAATGAAAAACATGTTCGCTGCATCAGTCAAAAACTGCTGCCACACATTTGAAAAACATTAGACAATTCCTTTGCCATTATTAAAAAGCTTAATGTATTCTTAGAAAATTTTCTTTAAAAAGAAGTATGAAAACCGGCTTCAAACTATTCGGAGTTCCTTTATTTGCTCATTTGTACGTTTTCCACAGCCCTGTGGATAAAAAATCGGAAAACGGGAAAAAGAAGTGATCGTATCAATTTTTAGGAATTCCTACCTTTGCCGGCTATGCGTTTGAAAACCCTCGAATTAAAAGGCTTTAAAAGTTTCGCCGACGAAACGGTCATTCACTTTGGTGAAGATGTCATTGGCATTGTAGGACCGAATGGTTCGGGCAAATCCAATGTGGTGGATGCTATTCGCTGGGTTTTGGGAGAACAAAGTAGCAAAGAACTGCGACTCGACCAAATGGCCAGCGTCATTTTCAACGGCACGAAAAAACGCCGTCCGGCGCCGCTGGCGTCCGTAGCGCTCACTTTTGAAAACACAAAAAACGTTCTCCCCACCGATTTTCAAACCGTGACCATCACGCGGATGCTGTATCAAAGCGGCGACAGCGAATACCGACTGAACGGCGTGCCTTGCAGACTCAAAGATATCACTTCGCTTTTTCTGGATACGGGCATCGGCTCCAATTCTTACGCAATCATCGCGCTCGGAATGGTGGACGATATTTTGAACGATAAGGAAAATTCGCGCCTGCGCATGTTCGAGCAAGCTGCCGGCATCAGCAAGTATAAAATCAGAAAACGCGAAACGCTGAATAAACTCAAAAGCACTGACGCGGATTTGGAACGGGTGGAAGACCTGCTTTTTGAAATAGAAAATAACCTGAAAACACTCGAACAACAGGCGCGCAAAACCAAGCGCTATTTTGAGTTAAAAAATCAATATAAAGAACTCAGCCTCCAACTGGCCGATTTCAAATTGACCCGTTTGAAATCGAAACATAAGGAAATCAAAACCCAGCTTGAAAAAGAGGAAGACGGATATCGCGGTCATGATGTGGAAATAACG
>CALMIT010000730.1 GCA_937864255.1 uncultured Saprospiraceae bacterium | reverse complement strand
AGAGTGGAAGTTTCACCCATACCGGCTACATTTTCGACGACAACGATACTTTAATTTATGTGATTGATACAGTCCGGCATACGGAAATACCGGCCGGCGTATTTACAACCCAGCAAACTACGATTGTAAATTCGGGTAATTTTCTGAGCGGCGTCCGATATTATGTCACCGCTTTCGTGGGCGATTCCACAGCGACCGGATTGGTGAATCCGATGGATACCTGTCTTGCTTTTGCGGAGGGTCCGGTGCTGATTTTCCTGACCTCGCCGGGCGTACAATTTGCTGACGAGCTTGTTATCTGCCAGGGAGATAGCATTAGCTTAAATCTGGATTTTCAGGGAAGAGCACCCTTCACTTTTACTTACAGCGTAAATGGAACTCAACTTTCCCCGATAACGACTTCGAATGCTTCCTATCAACTGCAAGTTCCATTCAATACGCCGGGGCAGGTGGTCGTGCGATCCGTCTTTGATCTTTTTTGTGCGACCAATGTGAATGACACGGTGGATGTCACTTTTTATGAACCTGTGGAAGCGCTTATCTCCGATTTGTCCTGCGACAGCACGACACGAGAATTTCCTGTCACCATACAAATCAGAGGCGGAGACACGATCAGGAGTACAGGGCGTTTTGGCCGGTACTACTTTTGTGAGTAATCCGATTCGCAGCGACAGTGTGTTTACTTTGTACGTTTTTGATGGAAATTCCTGTGATTCGGTTGTGCTGTCGGGTACTATCAATTGTAATTGCGCCACCAATGCAGGTAGCTTTCAATTAAATCCGAGTCCGTTGAGCGCCTGCGGGAACGACCCGGTGACAGCGACTCATCTCAATAATCAAAGGCTGGATGGCGACGATGTATTGCAATTCGTTTTGCACGATAATCCGGGAAATATTCTCGGAAATATTTTAGCTATAAATAATCAGCCCGTTTTTTCATTTCAGGCTGGCATGTTGCTCGGTACAACCTATTACATTTCCGCGGTAGCGGGTAATTCACTACCCGACGGAACGGTGGATTCCGGTGATCCCTGCCGATCCGTATCGCAAGGAATTCCGGTGATATTTTTTCCAAATCCGGGCGTCGTTTACATGGTAGAAGACACTGTTTGTCAAAATGATTGTATTTCAATCAGCCTGACTTTCACAGGAATTCCGCCTTTTGAACTAAATTATACCACGGTTTTCGGGCAGGATACGACCCACGATAATTACCAGGCGGGCAACCTAAACGGCTCTATCGTTTTCTGCAATCCCTTCACGCCCGGTGTCGCGCAGTTCGAAACGACCAGTGTTTCCAGTCATGGTTGTACCACCGATTTGAGTAATTCGATGGCGGAGGAAATCACGATTCTACCTACCGCATTGAATGAAATAAGAGAGACTTTGTGCGGAAACAAGTCCATTACCGTGAATAATGTCGTCTTCAACCAAAATAATCCGGCGGATACATTTTACCTGGACGGTGCAGCAGCAAACGGCTGCGATTATGTTATTATGGTCAACCTTACATTTGTTCCGTCGCCCTCTTCAATGCTGGATACGACAATTTGTACCGGAGATTTTATTGTAGTAAATGGCACGAGGTACGACGCAACCAACCGAACCGGACAAGAAATCATCGCGCTCAACCCATTTTGTGATTCGATTGTAAATGTGAATTTGAATTTCTTCCCCGAAAACCGCGTCACGCTGAATAACACGCTTTGCGAAGGCGATCAAATCGTCGTCAATGGCAATATTTATAATCAAAGTCGTCCTTCTGGCACAGAAATTTTACAGGCTGCCAACGGTTGCGACAGTACCGTTGTGATCTCGCTCTCTTTCCATCCTGTTCAAAATACCAACCTGAACAACACGCTTTGTTTTGGCGAGACGCTGACGGTCGGAGCGAGTACTTTCAGTGCTGCCAATCCCTCCGGCACGGTAAACCTTTCAACTACAAATGGCTGCGACAGCATCGTCAATGTGAATTTGCACTTTTTGCAGGATTTGACAAATATGGTTGCTGATACGCTTTGCGCAAATGAGCAATTGACAATCGGCGCTGAAATTTTCAATCGGAATCGCCCGAGCGGAAGCGTAATTTTAACTTCCGCAAACGGTTGCGACAGCACCATAAATGTAAATCTGAACTTCCGACCCGAAGTCATCGCTTCTTTATCAGGCGATGCAAAAATCTGCGAAGGAGATTCGGCAATATTGGTTTTCAACCTGAATTCCAGCGCATTGGTAAATGTGCGCATTACTGACGACCAAAACCAGGCGCTTAATCTCAACGGACTGTCTGATGGCAGCGAGGTAATTGTGCGCCCATCTGTCACAAGCACCTATACGCTGGTCGGTGTGACTATTTCAGGTTCAAATTGCCCCGCCACGCTCAGCGGAGCGGCAAATGTCGAAGTCAGCAATTTGCAAATCAATACACAATTGTCTGATTATGAAGGATTTAACCTGAGTTGTAATGGAGAAAGAGACGGCTCTGCCCGTCTGATACCTTTGCAGGGAATTTTGCCTTACCAGGTCAGTTGGTCAACAGGCGACAACGGAATGTTGCTTCAAAATCTGAGCGCAGGCACATATATTTTCACCATCACCGACGGAGCGGGTTGTTCAAAAACGGATTCGGTAACGCTGAATGAGCCTGAAGGAATTTTACCCGAAATTTTTGCAAATGACCCGAACTGTCTCACGCAACAACCCGGCAGTATCAGCATTGAATCCGTCACCGGCGGAGCGGCTCCGTACAGTATAAAAGTGGAAAACGGGCCCTACGTTCCGATGTCTGTTATACCCTACACGGTTTCCAATTTACAACCGGGTAATTTTGACATTACTATAAGAGACGCCAATAATTGTGAAGTGGATTCAAAAGTGACCATTTCACCCATTCTCGAACCAGAGGTTTCATTGGGACGTGACACGGTTATCGGTCTGGGCGACAGCATTTTGATAAGAGCTTCGTCCAATATCATTCCAACCAGCGTGAGTTGGGAACCGCCGATGTTTTTGAGTTGCGATACCTGTCTCAACACTTTTTCACGACCAAACCAAAATATTTCCTATCGAATCACCATCACCGACGCGGCGGGTTGTACTGCTACCGATGATCTGCGCATTGAAGTTTTGAAACTTCGAAATGTTTTCATCCCCTCCGCATTTAGTCCTGACGACGACGGTATCAATGACGTATTTTCGATTTTCGGAGACGATGAGGCTGTCAAAATCAGGCGGTTTCAGATTTTTGACCGTTGGGGTAATCTCGTTTATAGTTCCGCCGATATTCCGCTGAATGACCCGAACATCGGCTGGGACGGAAGGTACAAAGGCAAAAGGATGGATCCTGCGGTTTTTGTTTTTTGGGTAGAAATAGAATTTTTGGACGGCGAGACAGAAATTTTTAAAGGAGACATTACGCTTTTACATTCTAATTAAAAACGCCTTTGCCAAAAGCCGAGCGAAAACGCTCGCCCAGGGTGCGCAGTCTTTCCACCGGTTCATTGCTGAAAACCAGCCGGACAAATTGTTTTCCGTTGCGCTCGCCCCAGTGAGTCATCGGCGTGACAGCTACCTTACCTTGCTCTAAAAGCAACTTGCTCGCAATTTCGGCAGTCAGTCCCATCGGCGACACGTCAAGAAGTTGCGACCAGCCCCCGGCAGCAGGT
>CALMIT010000729.1 GCA_937864255.1 uncultured Saprospiraceae bacterium | reverse complement strand
GAGTAATTTGCAAATAAAAAACAGCGACATGAAATCAGCATTGCCCATATATTCACTCAGCCTGGCTTCTTTTTTGACCTTGGCCGTTTTTACTTCTTATTCGACCGAAAACGGCGCGCAGCAAGCGACGCGTGAACAGCCCGCTGCGGCTGATAATACGGCGCTTTTGCTCCCGCAGGTGATTGAGTCCGTAAAACTGGCGGATGAGTACGACTTCGCGGGCGAGCCGCTGCCGATGGATAATTTTGACGTGCGCGAGCAGCTCAAAAGAGAATTGCTGCGCAACGCGTATTACCACTCCAGCACTATTTTGAATTTGAAAAAAATGCCCCGTTTTTTCCCAACCATTGAAAAAATACTGACGGAAAACGGCGTGCCGGGTGATATGAAATTTCTCGCCGTAGCCGAGAGTGATCTTTCCAATGCCACTTCGCCGGCGGGCGCAAAAGGCTATTGGCAGTTTTTAAAAGGTACGGCTTTGGAATACGGGCTGGAAGTAAACGGCGAAGTGGATGAACGAATGGATTTGGAAAAATCTACCCGCGCCGCCTGCCAAATGCTCAAAAATCTGAAAAACAGATTTGGCAACTGGACGATGGCTGCGGCCGCTTATAATATGGGCGCTGCCGGACTGTCGCGCGACGCGGAAACACAACGCTCGACCAACTATTACGACCTGAATCTGAATGAAGAAACCGGCCGTTATGTATTCAGAATCATGGCGATGAAGGAAATTTTAAAAAACCCGAATACCTATGGTTATTATATCAAACCCGAAGAAAGTTATCCGCCCTTAAACGATTTCAAGTTGGTGGAAGTGAATACGGCAGTTGAAAACCTGGGCGACTTTGCCAAAGAACACGGCACGACTTACCGGATGATTAAAGTGTACAATCCCTGGCTGGTGAGTTCGAGCCTCGTGAATAAAAGCCGCAAAACTTATTTTATAAAAATTCCGAAAAAGAAGTTCTGAAGGTCACTGGCGATCGGAGGAGGGCTGCTCCTCATCTTCGGTTTGGTCTTCTATATCATATATTTTCGGTTCCGATTCCGTTTTTTGAACGGAAGTTTCCTGCATCCGGTCAATAAAATCAAGTGACTGATCCCAAAATTCTTCAAAAGTGGGCTGGATAGCCACCACTACATTTTTAAACTTCTGCGGGTATTTTTGTAAAAAAGGATAGGTGACAGAATCTTTTGTGTTTTCGGCATTGAGCAGGCGCGCGGATTCGCCAAACCACAACAAACCGCTGTACAGCAGGGTGAGTACTGAAGCCAGCAGCAAGCCGCCGAAAAATTGATTGATGACGTTGATGTTCGCCGATTGCAAAATACCTTCCAGCCCTTTTGCCATCAGGCGAATAAAAATGATGGTGAGCGTGAGGCAAAGCAGAAATCCCGCCAAATACATCATCGGCGATTGCTGATCAAAAATCCGGCTCAGCAGGTCAGTCGCCGAAGGCGCAAATTTCACCGCTATCACAAAACCGAAGAAAAACGCCAGCACATACAGCACGGTCTTGATGATACCGCGCGAGTACCCGATGAAAAAGCCGTAGCCGGCTATAATGGCGAAAAAAATGTCTATCATCATAAGGGCTTCAAAATTAGCGTCTTCAAAAAAAAACAAGAGATTCTTTTCGAAGTTTGACAATATACGCAGCGCCAATCTGGCGATTTTATCGAGTAAAGAATTTTTAGCACCGGACTATGCTTGCGGGGCGATTTTGTCAAACTTGTTTATTGTGCTGCAAAATTTCCCTGCAAAATGCTGATTTTCAATAAATTCTACAAGAATTTGGATTTCTATTTTTAAATTTAAAAAACGCCCTCCATTTTTATAAACCCGAGAATCAAAAAAGATTTACGGAAGATGTATCCCAGCGCAGCTTATTTTTTACAAAAACTACAATCCTGCTAAAATAGCATTCCGCTCCGGCTGTCCCGTTTTCGCGGAAAAGATTAGCTTCGCATCTGAATTTTTTGAAAAACAAAAGCCGTTTTTCAAAACCAAATAAAACCGCCTCATGTCTCAAAAAATAGAAAATTACGCCCTCGGAAAGTGGATTCCTTACGCCGACGACTCGCTGCCGCAGTACAATGCCATCACCGGCGATTTGATTACTACCGGCGGCGCGGAAGGGCTTGATTTTGCTGCCATGCTTGATTACGCACGCAAAGTAGGTAGCCCCGCGCTGCGCAAAATGACTTTCCAGGAACGCGGACGGATGCTCAAAGCGCTGGCGCTGCACCTGAACGAGATCAAAGACAAATATTACCCGCTCAGCTACTGGACGGGCGCTACGAAAATTGACAGTTGGGTGGATATTGACGGAGGCATCGGGACGCTTTTTGCGTATTCCAGCCTGCGCCGCAAATTCCCCAACGAGCCTTATTACGTGGATGGCGAAATGGCCAAACTTTCCAAAAACGGCACTTTCATCGGACACCACATCATGACGCCGAAGCAGGGCGTAGCCATTCATATCAATGCCTTCAATTTTCCGATTTGGGGGATGCTGGAAAAAATTTCGGTCAACCTTTTGGCCGGCGTACCGGCGGTGGTCAAGGCTTCCGAACTGACTTCATTTCTGACGCAGGCGATGGTTAAAGATATTGTCGCTTCGGGCATTTTGCCGGAAGGCGCATTACAATTGGTGTGCGGCAGTGGCGTGGGCATTCTCGACGCCGTCACGTCGCAGGATGTGGTCACTTTTACCGGCTCCGCCGAAACGGGTCGAAAATTGAAAGGTTTGAAATCCATTATCGAAAATTCGGTGCCTTTCAACCTTGAAGCCGACAGTCTGAACGCCGCTATTTTAGCGCCCGACGCCGCACCGGGCACGGAGGAATTCAGCCTTTTTATAAAAGAAGTAAAAAGAGAAATGGTGACCAAAGCCGGGCAAAAATGTACGGCGGTACGCCGCATCATCGTGCCCGAAAATCTGGTCGCCGAAGTACAAAAAGCGCTGGCGGCCGAACTTTCCAAAACGACCATCGGCGACCCGCAGGTGGAAGGCGTGAAAATGGGTTCGCTTGTCGCAAAATCGCAGGTGGAGGAAGTAAAAAGGCGCATCGAATTGCTGGCGCAAAAAACCGAAATCGTGTACGGCGATTTGGAATCGTACGAAGTGGTGGGCGCTAAAAAAGAGCGCGGCGCTTTTTTGCCGCCGGTGTTGTTTTTGAATGACCGCCCTTTTGAAAAGCAGGAATCGCACACCGTAGAAGCATTCGGGCCGGTGAGTACAATCATACCTTACAAAACGCTGGAAGACGCCATCCAACTGGCAAACATGGGTAAAGGTTCGCTGGTGTCCACTATTTGCACTTTTGATCCGGACACTGCCCGCGAGTACGTGATGAATGCGGGCGCTTTTCACGGGCGCATTTTGATACTCAACCGCGAGTCTGCCAAAGAAAGCACCGGACACGGATCGCCGATGCCGCTGCTCATGCACGGCGGCCCCGGGCGCGCCGGCGGCGGCGAGGAGCTCGGCGGCCTGCGCGCGGTGAAGCACTACCTGCAGCGCACGGCGGTGCAGGGATCGCCCTCGATGCTGGCCGCCGTCACCGGCGAATACGTGCGCGGTGCGAAGACGATCGAAACCGAGGTGCACCCGTTCCGCCGCCACTTCGAGGACCTGCGCGTCGGCGAGAGCCTGC
>CALMIT010000728.1 GCA_937864255.1 uncultured Saprospiraceae bacterium | reverse complement strand
ATTGGTGTTTTACCCGGAATTGCCGGAACATTGCAGGCGAATGAAGTTATCAAAGTAATCACAGGCGTGGGCGAACCGCTGGCCGGCAGAATATTTCTTTTCGATGCGGCGAGTTTTACAACCAGAATATTAAAAGTGAGCCGCCAAAATACCGAACCGATTACTCAGTTGATAAACTACGAACAATTTTGTGGCGTGGAAGAAACTGTGGAGGCAACGCCCGTCAAAGAAATATCGGTGACCGAGCTTCACAGACTCAGGGAAGACAAAGCAGATTTTCAACTCATAGACGTCCGGGAACCACATGAATACTCGATTGCCAACCTGGGCGGAGAGTTAATTCCGCTCGCTACCGTGGCGGAGGCGGTGAATAAAATCAGCCGAGATAAAATCGTCGTGGTACATTGCCGGAGCGGCGTGCGCAGCGCGAAAGCCATTCGCGAACTGGAGCGGCTTTTCGATTTCAAAAATCTTTACAATCTGAAAGGAGGAATTTTAGCCTGGTCAAAAGAAATAGATAGCGAAATACCCGCTTATTGATAGAATATTATTTGTTAACAGGAGTTGGAGCGGCTCTCTTTTGAGGCCGCTTTTTTGTTGTATAAAACGTCTTCGTCGTTGTATGACAGGCATTTCTGCGTTAATTTCTTACACTAAAAATGATTTTTTTTCCTAAATGAGACAATAAAACATATTTTTGGCGCATAAATTTCTTACCTGTTTTAAAATGAAAGCATAATTGATATTTTCTCTACCAAATTTTCCTAACCAAAAAAATCTGTATAAGCATGTCGGCAATCGAAACGGTTGACAATCTAAAAATGATACGCGAAGCTGCCCGCGATTTTGCTGAAACCAATATCAGACCCTATGTAATGGAATGGGACGAAGCCCAGATTTTTCCAGTTGAGTTATTTCACGAAATGGGGAAATACGGATTCATGGGCGTTCTCGTACCCGAAAACTACGGCGGAACAGGGTTAGGGTACCAGGAATACATTACCGTCATTGAAGAAATTGCAAAAGTGTGCGGCTCCATCGGGCTTTCCGTAGCGGCGCACAATTCACTTTGTACCAATCATATTTTGATGTTTGGCAGCGAAGAGCAAAAAATGAAATACCTGCCCAAACTAGCCTCCGGAGAATGGATAGGCGCCTGGGGACTCACGGAGCCAAATACCGGCAGCGACGCCGGCAGGATGAAATGTGTCGCTGAAAAAGACGGCGATTATTACGTAATTAACGGCACTAAAAATTTTATCACGCACGGAAAATCAGGCAACGTAGCCGTCCTGATTGCCCGCACCGGCGAACTGCTGGACAGCCACGGCATGACTGCTTTTGTGATCGAAAGAGGGACGCCGGGATTCAGTGCTGGTAAAAAAGAAAACAAACTCGGTATGCGCGCCTCCGAAACGGCGGAATTGGTTTTTGATAATTGTCGGGTACATAAAAGCCAGATTTTGGGCAATGAGGGTGAAGGATTCGTGCAGTCCATGAAGATTTTGGACGGCGGAAGGATTTCTATAGCCGCCCTTTCTTTGGGCATTGCAAAAGGCGCCTATGAAGCCTCGGTAAAATACGCGCAGGAAAGACATCAATTTGGACAACCAATTTCAAAATTTCAGGCTATCGGCTTCAAACTTGCCGACATGGCGACCCGCATACAGGCTGCCGAATTGCTGACACGGAAGGCAGGTATGCTGAAAGATGAAAATAAAAAATCAACGACTATCAGCGCGATGGCGAAATATTATGCTTCGGAAGTTTCGGTGTGGGCGTCTAATGAAGCTGTTCAGATTTTTGGAGGATATGGTTATGTGAAGGATTTTCCAGTGGAAAAATATTACCGCGATTCAAAACTCTGTACCATCGGTGAAGGCACTTCAGAAATTCAGAAACTTGTGATTTCGAGGGAGATTTTAAAAGAATTTTAGTTTTGTTTTATTCCAAATCCATGTGCCGTCGAAGCGTTTTCACTAAATGCTTTTCGACGGCTTTTTTATTTCTTCTTACTGCTTTCAAATAGTTCCTTAATGCCAAAACGGCTGCAAATCGGACACTTGGCGGGATCGTGACCTTTGGCCGGGCAGTATTGACGCCCGAAAAATATAATTTGCAAATGCAACTTATTCCAGCTTGATTCGGGAAAAAGAGCCTTCAAATCTTTTTCGGTGGTTTCGACATTTTTTCCGCTACTCAGCCCCCAGCGCCACGCCAGCCGGTGAATATGCGTGTCCACCGGAAAAGCTGGAAATCCAAAAGCCTGCGACATGACCACCGAAGCAGTTTTGTGTCCCACGCCCGGCAATGCCTCCAACTCGGCAAAAGTGGCGGGAACTTTTCCACTATATTTTTCAACCAAAATCTCAGACAGGTTTTTGATAGCTTTTGATTTTGTGGGCGACAGACCGCAGGGTTTGATGATTTCACGTATTTCATCCGCATCCAATTTTGCCATTTCAAAAGGATTGTCCGCCCTGGCAAACAGAACGGGCGTAATTTGATTCACGCGCTCGTCGGTGCATTGCGCAGACAAAACTACCGCCACCAAAAGCGTGTAAGGATCGCTGTGTTGGAGCGGAATGGGCGTTTCCGGGAATAGCTTGTCCAGTATCCGGGCTATTTCTGCTGATTTTTGTTTTGCTGACGGAGAAGTCATTTTTAAAATTTTATAAATCAGGCGGGAATATTAATGGGCGCTACATGCTCTGAGCCGGGCTGCTTTTCAGTAGTGATTTGCTGCAAAAACTTTGAAAGTGCAGTTTTCTTATCCCGGTCAAATTCGTAGCTGATATTTTTGGTAAAATAGGTTTTCAAATCAAAATCAACCGCCATGTCGGGCATCAGGTGGAGCATATTTGGAATTTCGCGGATGCCGAGTGCAAATGCTTCATTGAGCTTTATTTCGAAAGCGGCATCGCGCCAGCCATTGCTGACCCAAGCGGCAAATACAAATGGCAAACCCGAGTATTGCAGCCAGATTTCACCCAAATCGTACACAAATGGAAATTTGGAGCCCATACGAATCACGCGGTCGCCGATAACCAACCCCGCTTTGTTTCCGCCGATTTCTGTTTCGAAACCGGGCGAACCGGCTATCAGTTTTGGCGCAATTTTCCAATAATTTTTCAGCAAAATTTTAGTGAGTTCCACCGAAGTCCGGCTCTGATAATCAAGATAAATTTCATCAACCTCGTGCAGCGGTTTTTCACTAAAAATTACGACGGTTTTGACCGCCCCGACCGTACCGATGCAGTAATCAGAAATAATTGCTGGGGTAGTCAGTTCAGGAATGACGGCTACGGGAACCAGCGCAAAATCAACCTCTCCTGCTTTCAATTTTCGGGCACACTCGGACGGAATATCGGTTTGCAATTCAATCAACTCATTCAGGCCACTTTTTAAAATTCCGTACAAAAGCGGTTTTGTGTTGAGGTAATTGACGGCAGTGGCTTTTATCTTTTTCATTCAAATACGATTCAAAAATTTTAATTATGAAAAACCAGTTGCGCCTCTGTCAAATGGCTGGTATCATTTTCAATTTCAATATAAAAATCCGCACCCAAACGGCGCGCTTTGTACAGTCCCGTATTCGTGTGCGCAAACTGATCCATCACGGTGAGCGGCAAATTTTTCAGGACGGAAATCAGGCAGCGCAAAGCCCGCCCGTGCGAACAAATCAACAAATACTCCTCGTCTCGCTGCCGGAGTGTGTCCACAAATTTTTTGATCCTTGCACTCAGTTCCGCAGCGCTTTCGCTGCCCGCAAGTTTTGCCTCCAGCTCGCCCGATTTCCATTTGTTCACCGTGGCGAGGTAAGCCTCGTGGGTGGCTCGTGTGGTTACTTTACCTTCCAGCGCACCCCAGTTCATTTCATTAATTTCGGCAAATTGTTGCCAGGGAATTCCTTTTTGAATAAAATGCTCGACCGTTTGTTGAGTGCGCTGGAGCGTGGATGTGAAAACAGCGTCGAAAGGCACGTCTTTATATTTTTCAAAAAATGCCGCCGCCTGCCACCAGCCGGTTTCGTTGAGCGGGGCATCTACACCACTGCCCTGCACAATTCCGAGCCTGTTCATTTCTGTTTCTCCGTGCCGGAGAATGTAAAGATGTTTGGTCATCTCGCTCAATTTTGAACCACCGGCAAATCAACATATCCGCGGTAAGCCTTGTCGTCTTCAAAAATTTCGTTCGTGTAGTCTTTAATTACATTGTAGAGCGTATCCCGTTCGATAGGTTCGCGCCCCACCTTTCTGATCACATTTACCAACTCTTCGGTCGTCAGTGACGGATTTTGCTCTTCGCTGCCCGCCATGGAATATATTTTGGTAGTGTCGTCAATGGTGCCGTCCAGATCGTCCACGCCAAAAGAAAGCGCAATTTGTGCCGTTTCACGCCCTATCATCGGCCAGTATGCTTTTACATGGTCAAAATTGTCGAGATAAATCCTCGAAATCGCATAATTTCTCAAATCCTCCAAAACCGTGTTTTCAGGCAGATGCGACATTTCATTATCCTGATTTCTGAATTTTAATGGTATAAAAGTCTGGAAGCCGCCCGTCTTATCCTGCAATTTTCGAAGCGCGTCCATGTGGTGAATCCTGTGACTGAAAGTTTCGATGTGACCGTACAACATGGTCGCGTTCGAACGCATTCCCAACTCGTGCCAGATTTCGTGGATTTCCAACCATTGCTCGCCGGTGCATTTATCATTTGCAATAATTTTCCGGATTTCGGGGTGAAAAATTTCGGCGCCGCCACCGGGGAGCGAGTCCACGCCCGATTCTTTCACCATTCGCATACCGTCACGATAACTCACTTTTGCCTTTTTGAAAATGTAATGATACTCCACAGGCGTCAGCGCTTTTACGTGAAGCCCGGGGCGGTGCAGTTTTATTTTTTTAAAAAAATCAAGGTAAAAACTGAGATCGTACTGCGGCAAAACGCCCCCGACGATATGCACTTCGGTGACGGGCTGATTGTCGTATTTTTTGACAATATCCAGCATTTCGTCCATGCTCAGTTCCCAGCCTTCTTCGCGCTGTTTGATCAGCCTGGAATAGCTGCAAAACCTGCAGGAATAAACACAAAGATTGGTGGGTTCGATATGAAAATTCCGGTTGAAAAAGACCTTGTCCCCGTGTTTTTTCTCTTTTATAAAATTCGCCAGCGCGCCCAAAAAAGCCAGTTCGCCTTTCTCGTACAAAAGCAAGCCTTCCTCTTCGGTGATTCGCTCGGCACTCGCCACTTTTTGTGCAATATTTCGCAGATCAGCATCTATTCTCGCATCCCGTAAAATAGTGTCTAATGACAGGTTTTTCATAATCGTCGGAATTTCGGTTTATGATGAAAATCCTTTTTAAGCGCTAAATTCGCCATTCAAAACAAAGATGAACATTCTAAGTTTCAATTTTTATTGAAAATAGAAATGAATCGCAAAAGTAGCCAATGCTTTCCATTTTGATCCCGGTTTATAATTTCGATGTACGCGAATTGGTTCGCGTTCTTTGCGAACAATGCGAAGCAGCCGCTATCGGGTTTGAAATCCTGCTTTTTGACGACGGCTCTTCGGATAATTTTAAAAATATCCATCGCGAATTTTATAAGCGCAAAAATCTGGTTTACAAAGAATTGGAAAAAAATATGGGCAGGGCTGCCATCCGAAATCTGATGGCTGAATCGGCTCAATTCGAATATTTACTTTTTCTGGATTGCGACGGCGGAATTATTGATAACAACTTCATTTACAACTATTTAAAACTCATTAAACCAAATCGCCTGCTGTATGGCGGCCGTTGTTACGCTGCAAATCCACCACAAAATTCCGACTATTTTTTTCACTGGTTTTATGGTAGCAGGCGCGAGTCGCAGCCGCCGCAGATGCGCCAAAAGCAACCTTACGCGAGTTTTATGACTAACAATTTTTTGATGGATAAAAAAACTTTTCTCACCATAAAATTTAACGAGCAACTCCGGCAATACGGCCACGAGGACACACTTTTTGGTTTGGAACTGAAAAAAAAAGGAATTGAAATTCTGCATTTTGACAATCCGGTCGAGCACCTCGGCCTCGAAATTACCTCGGTTTTTATACAAAAAACCAGGCTGGCTGTGGAAAACCTGCACTATTTATTTTGGAAAAAAAACTTCCGGCAAACGCGCCTGCTCTCAGCTTACAAAAAGCTGAAATACAACTGGTTAAGAAAAATCGCAGCAAAAATTTTTCTGGTTTTTGAAAAAAAAATGGTTCGAAATCTCGCCTCCGAAAAGCCTTCGCTCCTGGTTTTCGATTTTTACAAACTTGGCTACCTGTGCACTTTGACCGGCAGGAATTAGACTCTATCAGTCTATCACTTCTCTGATAAAATTCAAAAAGGCCCGGCGCGCTTCGTGTGCGGTCGAAACTGCATTTTGATGAATTTCGAAAAGTTCTTTGCCTTTTTTTCCCAATTCCGAGGCGACAAAATTAACCGTATCGTGATCGAAATCAACATGGGTGTGTGCTACCAGAGAAATAGCGATTTGGTTTTGTCCGGTTTTTCCGAGTTGTGAGACCACATCTTTTACATTAAACTTTCCTTTATCGTCTATGATGTGCTTGATCTCGCCGGTTATCGTAGTGACTTCCAAAGTGGTAAAATCCACGACGGCGTTTTTGATCTGCTGGCCGATTTCTTCAAATTTTTCGTCAAGGGTTTTTGCTGCCATGATGTGACTCGATTGTTTTGATGAGGAAAATTGAATTTCAGGCTGAAAGGTAGGCAAACACAAACAAAATATCAATTTTATAATTTGAAGTTTTTCAGCCAATTTTTTATCAAAGTTCTTTCTCTTCCCTCCTCATAAACCCAACGTACCGTGTCGAGATGCGTCGCTCCGTCCAATAAATGAAAGTCCACGCCGGATTTTTGATAATATTCCAACTTTTCTACGAAAGCCACTGCGCCCTGATACTCTACAAGCCCGTCGTGCTTGCCCTGAATAATAAGCGCCGGCGCCGGATGTGCCGGAGGCAGATAA
>CALMIT010000727.1 GCA_937864255.1 uncultured Saprospiraceae bacterium | reverse complement strand
CTCTCCCGGTTTGCCAAGTCAACAGGCGTCGCATAAAATGGGTCAATGACAACCGTGTTTTTTGTCATCAATCCGAGGTGATTCCGGTGTCGCACAGCGACGTGATAACTTCCGAAATTCAAATTATTGAAGCGCAGAGGCGATTGACCGTCAACATCCACAACGTCGCCGTCGCGTTGCAACAGTCCGGCGCGCGTATCAATAATCGAATCAGGATTAACCGGGTCTCTTATTTCTACAAAAACCCAATCAACGATGGCATCCGGCCCGGTGCGCTGAAATACTTCCTGGGTCGTCCGCTCTCCGCCGCCTTCTCCAACATGGTGAAAATGTGGTAATTGAGAGTACGGCTCTTCGAGCGGCAGGAAACTCAGATTTCTCAAATCATCCCGCATCAAACCTTCCTGACCGCGCAGCAGTGCTGCCTGCAACATTGCTTTCGGGCTTAACGAACCGCCCTTGTTTTGTACAAAAATATTTTGCGTTTTTTGAGTGATGTTCCCACACTCGTCCGAAGCCTGCCACACCCTTTGAATCAGGTAGCTGGTATCAAAGTAGTCTATTTCTTCCGGCAAAATATCATAATAAAAAGCCTCCAGACTCTCCGTACAATTGTCCGCCTCGTCTGTTACATCGCCGAGCGCGGCCAGGTTGTCAAAGTCGTCGTAGTATTTTACGACTTTGGTGGGCGGCACAGTGAAGGTGGGCGGCGTCGTATCTATCACCGTCAAAACCTGCGAAACGGCAAAGGTATTGCCACATTCATCTTTGACGCTCCATGAACGCAATATCTGGTTGTCGGGGTAGCAATTATTTTGATTCGTAATTTCATTATACTGAATGCCGATTGCATTGTCGCAATTGTCTATAGCTATCAAATCTATACCCACGCGCAGGGCGGACGGTATATCGTGGCAATCCACTTCGGCGGCGAAAGGAATGCTGCCTTCCACCACAATGTAGTGAACCTGCTCCTCCCCGTGTCCGCCGTTCAGGTAGTCCCAGGTCTCGAGTTTTATTTCGAAATTATCGGGTTTGAGGTTTCTTACTTTTACAAATCCCGGCTTTTTATCGGAGCTGCTCAGCCCGGACGCAATAATAACCGGGTTGTGGTAATCAAACTGGAAAGGCACAGATTGCCAGGTCGTATCTATCGTCAATGTGCCGGATTCGCCAAATATCTCGCCGGTTTTTGTATAAATCAGCGGAGAAGTCCAAGCCCAATAACCCAATTTTTCGAGCGTATGCGTGGTGTCCGCACTTTTGGAAGTTTCTTCCTGCAAATAAACGCCGGAACTTGTCTGGGATAAATTATGGAAACGAGGATAGACCGGGTCT
>CALMIT010000726.1 GCA_937864255.1 uncultured Saprospiraceae bacterium | reverse complement strand
ACTGATGGGTACTGCCGAAATTATCACGGAAGAAAAGCGCTTTATGGTACGCGTTGTGGAGAGTATTTTTTAAGATTTGCCGGCAGACGAGCCGATTTTACACTCGCCGTTGTACACAGCGCCTTCTTCCACCGCCATCAGTTTCGCCGTGATATTTCCTTTGATGCGGGCGGAACTTTTCAAGGTAAGTGAGCCGTGCACTACTAGATCGCCTTCTATCGTGCCCATAATGACTGCCTCGCCTACCTGCAGTTTTCCTTCTACTTTTCCTGTTTCACCCATCACGAGGCGGCTGTCGCATTTTACTTCGCCCTTCACTTTGCCGTCAAGGCGCACATTTTCTTTACTTGTAAAAATACCTTCGAGTTCGGTACCCGATGAAATGACGCAGGTAGAAGCAGCTTCGGCAAAAGAGCCGGGATTATTTCTGGGGTCGGTTTTTTGATCTGTTTTGTTTCTTGAACCTAGCATGGTTTTATTTTTTAAAAAATTTTAGAAAAAACGACCAGACTGAAAACCTGTTTTTCAGTTTCTGGTTTGCCATTTTCCCGGTATGTTTGTTTGGTAAATAAAATCGAAGCGGAGCAAAATTAAACGGATTTTTGACATTTGCACATTCGAAAAAACAATTCAATGAGCATTATTATTCTCGGCATAGAATCTTCCTGCGACGAAACTTCGGCGGCTATTTTTAAAGACGGGAAAATTCTTTCTAACCTGATAGCCAACCAGGAAGTGCATCAAAAATACGGCGGCGTGGTACCGGAAGTGGCGAGCCGCGCACATCAGGTCAACATCGTGCCGGTGGTGGATCAGGCGATTCGCGCTGCCGGGATTGAGAAGGAAGAGATTAGCGCTATTGCCTTCACGCGCGGGCCGGGACTTATCGGGTCGTTGATCGTGGGCGTTTCTTTTGCAAAAAGTCTGGCGCTTAGTCTCGATATTCCGCTGGTGGAAGTGCACCACATGCAGGCGCACATTCTCGCGCATTTTGCCGAAGATCCAAAACCCAAATTCCCGTTTTTGTGCCTGACGGTCAGTGGCGGTCACACGCAAATCGTGCGGGTAAAAAATCACCTCGAGATGGAAATTATCGGGCAGACGCTGGACGACGCAGCGGGCGAAGCTTTTGACAAAACCGGCAAAATGCTGGGCTTGGATTATCCGGCCGGGCCGGAAATAGACCGGCTTTCCAAAATCGGGAAAGTCGTTTTTGATTTTCCCGAGCCGGAAGTGCGGGGGCTTGATTTTAGTTTTAGCGGGTTGAAAACTTCGATACTCTATTTTTTGCGGGCGCAACTCGAGCAAAATCCTGATTTTATCAAACAAAATCTGGCAGATATTTGCGCTTCGGTGCAGGCGCGCATTGTTTCCATTTTGATAAAAAAACTAAAAAAAGCGGCGCGACAAACCGGCATAAAAGAGATCGCACTCGCCGGCGGCGTTTCTGCCAACTCAGGTCTGCGCGCAGCACTCGAAACTACCGGGCGCAAAGAAGGCTGGACTACTTACGTACCCAAATTTGAATTTTGTACTGACAATGCCGCCATGATTGCCGTGGCCGGTTATTATAAATTTCTGAAAGGTGAGTTTGCAGGGCAGGAAGTCGGGCCGGATGCCCGCATGCGTTTCTAAAAAAAATCACTCTGCGGGAGCGCAGTCTTCCAGGTCTTTTTGTATTTTTTGAATGGTTTTGTACTCCAGATCATTGCCCCAGGATTGGTGGATGTAATTGATAATATTGGCAATTTCAAAATCGGTTAATTGAGGGATAGCTGCCATTTCCTGGTTGTAAGTTCTGCCGTTCACCCTTATTTCTCCTTTTAATCCGTGCCGGATGATGCAGGGAACCTGCTCGGATTTTAATCTTAAAAAATCAGCTTTTGCCAGCGGCGGAATCAGTCCTTCCAGCCCCGACCCGTCCTCCATGTGGCAGTTTGCACAAAAATTTTCATACAAAACCTGCCCCTGCTTGTAAGGATTATCCTGACAGCCCCCGGCTGCGATAAAAAGAAGCAGGCTAAAAATAATTTTTGGAAAAAGCAGCTTCATGTCAATCACATTTTTGCTGAGAAAAATGCAAAAATGCTTCTTTTGTTTTGAAGCCGGAAAAGAAAAGGCGACTGCTTCCCTCCTTGCAGTCGCCACCAGGCAGCAGCCTAATATTGCTCTCTTTGGGCTGCTTTTGAATTGGTTTAGAAAAATTTATTCGTAGTGAAGCACTTTATATACTGCTTCTTTTCCGCTGTCTGTTTTGAGTTTTATAAAATAGACGCCGTCGGGCAGGTGTCTTAAATCAAATTCCAACATTTGAGCGCCTTCCGGCAAAATCAGACTTTGTATCAACGCTCCTTTTTCATCCACCAGCTCGGCTCTTTTTGATTTCGCATTTTTTACCAGCAATTCCAATCTGACTTTTTCTTTCGCCGGATTCGGGTAAATTTTTGCGCTTGCAATTTCCGTATCCGCGATTGCTACCTCGCGAATTTCCGAATACACGTAATTGCTCAGTACGTCCATGTGTTTCAGCCTGTAAAAATTCTTTTCACCCATTTCGGTAAAATCGGAATAGCTGTACCGGCTGCCATTGTTATTGTCTTTGCCGCTGATTTTTGTGAGTTCGAAAAAGTCATTTCCATCCAGCGATTTTTCAACTGCAAACACGGTGAGGCGGTCGCTCCGGTCGGTTTCCCATTCCAGCGTAGCATTGAAATAATTGAAATTGCCGAGTCTGTTTGTACAAATCACTACATTGACCAGCGCGGTATCGCGGGCGCTGCAATTTTGCCGTGTTACTTCCAAAATGACCGTTTTCAGACCCGTGGAAGACCAGACAATGCCAGGCGCCAGGCGCGTATCTGCTGTAGCGGGATTAGCGCCGCCGCTAAATGTCCAGGCAAAACTTGCACTGCCGCTCGCCGGCTCTGCACTGAAATTTGTAGCTTCATTCACGCAAGTTTGCACCGGTGGATTGATGATGACGGCATTCGGGAGCGGCAACACTTCTTTTTTTACAATATTGGACTCGCCTGAATAATCCGTACAACCGTCGCGCCTTGCGCAGCGAATGAAATAAGTAGTTTGAGTAATTATTCCCGGCGAATAATCGGGCGTATTTGTATTTGGCAGCATAAACCAGTTTGGGTCGCCGGAGCCGGTAAACACCGGCGTGTAACTATACAACCACAAATACTCAATTTGTCCGAAACCGCCCGTTGGCAA
>CALMIT010000725.1 GCA_937864255.1 uncultured Saprospiraceae bacterium | reverse complement strand
ATTAAAAATCTTGCTGCGCAACCATTATGCGGATTCTGTTTGCGAAAACACACAGCAAGATTACCGATAAACAAATTATAATCTCGTGATAAAGCGAATCTTACAGGATTTACACTTTAGTTGATAAAAGGGTAATGATGGAACTGCAGTTCCATCATTACCCTTTTTTGTATTCCTGCCGGTTTTGAATTTCCCGAGACGAAAAAGAAAGATTGCTCTGCGAAAGCATCAATTTTATTTAGATGTATAAATTATTCTTTAACCAAATTATTTAATCTCATGAAAAAGACCATTTTTTCAAAGTCTTGGAAGTTTTCCAAATTTCTTCCGATGATGTTGGGTTTGGTTTTCATGTTTGTCCTTGGGGCTGCCAGCCTGAACGCTCAGGCTTTCGTTGACCCATCGGCAGCGACTGTTATTCTAAAGTCTGAGATCGTCAGCCTGGAATCACAAATCGCAGGAACCAATCCAAACAACAACCCGTCCTGGGAAGAGAAAAACAACAAGATTAATTATTACTCACAAATTGTTGTTTTCGTCTCGGAAGGCAAATCAGTCCAGAATTCCATTTTTGACGGCTATGCAACAGTCCTTGGAGGCAAAGCAGGTTTGTCCGGGTTAACGCCTTCGGATCAATATGCTTTGGCTTTTGCCAATACAGGTAATCCTTCAAATCCGCGCGGTGCGATAGACCCGAACGTTGGAGGAGCGCCCGGAAATCTTCAAGTCAATAATCTGTACATAGACGCGGCTATTGTTTTACTGAAAAAGTAAAACGAAGCATTACTTTTTAATAAGTTTTTTATTCAAAAATGAATATTCTCATGAAAAAAATATTTTTTACACATCAAATAAAGTCATCGTTCCTGGGTTGGGCTGTGGCTTTACTTTTGCCTTTTATAGTAGGGCAAAGTGCCTTCGGGCAATATACCCGTACTGTTTGTAATGACCCTTACATAAGGGCTTTTGCACAAACAGGTACTACTTTTGTGGGTACTGGCGATGACGCGGTGTTCAATATTACCCTGCCTTTTACTTTCCAATATTGGGGAGTGAATTACACCAATGTAAAAGCAAGTACCAACGGTTTTTTGGTTTTCCCACAAACCGGTACGACGCGTGCATTGACCAATACAGCCATCCCGACGGCTACCACCATAATCGGTGCAGCTATGTATCCTTTCTGGGATGACCTGGATGGAAATGCTGCTACATCACCGAACTCAGGTATTTATACCAGAACGGACGGTGTGGCTCCTAACCGTATTTTTTCTATCGAATGGAATGAAATTGGTCACTTCGGCGATGTAGCCGGTCAGATCGTTACTTTCCAAGTAAGATTGTACGAGACCTCTAATAATATCAAATTCCAGTATTTGGACGTATTTTTTGGAGGTACACAGGCAGGTTTTGACAGAGGCGCCAGCGCGAAACCAGCGGCCCGCCGAGAAGAGCAGACCAGGTAAGTTTTAATACAGCTTTCCTGAATGACGGCGACTGTATTTTGTGGATGCCACCGACACCTTGCCCTGCTTTCACTGTAATGAATGGTACCTTCCCTCCGGACGGAGATCAGTGCGGTGCTAACGTGAACTTGCTGAGCCTGGTAAATGCGCCGGGTTGTAATCCGATTTTCAATCCAGCGGGGCCATTTTTCCCGATAGGAACGACTCCGGTTACGGCATTTTTTGGTTTCCAGCAAGCTACGTTTAATGTGAC
>CALMIT010000724.1 GCA_937864255.1 uncultured Saprospiraceae bacterium | reverse complement strand
GGAAACTATTTCGGACGCTATTTTTGTGGTAACGCCCGAATTGGGCATAGAACTCAATCTTTTCAAATGGTTCAGAATTGAAGGAACGGCGGGCTACCGTGTCGTGGGCGGCTTGGAAGGATTGCCGCAATTGTCCAACGAGGATTTTAGCAATTTCAATTTTGGACTGACGCTACGTTTTGGAAAATTTACCAACAGAGATAAATCCGGCTATGACGATGACGAGGATGATGATTAGTCGCTGATTTAAAAAGCATAAAATCCTGAATACTTTTCAAAAAAGTATATCAGACAGATAGAAACTACCGGGCGCTATTCGTAGCGCCTGTTTTTTTATTTTCTACCTGAAAAAGTATCGTCGTTGAGCGATGAAAAAGAGGTATCGGGAGCGATTTTTATTTTTTCCTTTAAAGTTTCCAGCAAATCTGGCGAGGCTTTTCGTCGGGGAAGTCGGGCGCGGATAAAAGTGCGGAAGGATTTTTCTTTTGCGAGGTAATCCGCGTAATCGGGATTTGATTTGATTTCTTTCAGAAGTTCATTTTCGGCTTCCTGCGAGAGTTCATTATCAACCAAAAGTGTGAGCCGGGTGTAAATGTCGTCTGTAGAATCACTTTGAGTCCTTTTCATTGTACTATTTTTTAGCTGACTGCCGGGTTTTTCAGAATGTCGCTGTTCGGCATGTGCAAAGTTGCCCATCCGAATGATGCAGTGCAATTGCCCGTAATTGGTAAAATCTGTTATTCATGATATTTAGATTTAACAGGGTCTTTTGGGGAAAGCGGCTTTGCGCAGCGGCGCATTTAATTTAAAAGCCGGCAGTCGAATATTGGAAAAGTATTTTATTAATTGCGTTTATCTTCATATCCCAGCCCTTCGGCATAGACCTGAAGTTTTTCTTTCAACATATTACGCGCCCGGTGAAATCTCGACCTCACCGTTCCGATGGGCACATCCAGTATTGTGGCAATTTCTTCGTATTTAAAATCTTCAACGTCGCAAAGCAAAATGACCGTCCGGTATTCCACCGGCAGGGTATTGATGGCATTGGTCACTTCGTCGCCTATCAGGTTATCAAATAATTCTTCCCTGATACTGAAATGGTCGTTGTAATTGGTCTCTTCGGCATTTTGAAAACTTTTCACCTCTTCAAAATCCACGCGGTTGGGCCTCCGCGCTTTCCGGCGGTATTCATTAATGAATCCGTTTTTCATGATGGTAAAAAGCCAGGCTTTGGCGTTGGAGCCGCCCACGTACGAATCTATAAAACGCAGGGCTTTGAGGTAAGTGTCTTGTACCAGATCATTCGCGTCATCTTCGTCATAAGTAAGATGGAAAGCAAAATTGTACAACGCATCCAAGTGAGGAAGGAACTCTTCTTCAAAAATTTGATCCCGCGACCGCTGCACCGTACTCAGATTTTGCTCTACCATAAAATGTCCTGAAAATAACTGCTCAATCTACAAAGACGAAAAGAAAACCACCTCCAAAAAGTAAAAGTTTCCGACACACTCATTTTTTTCAAAAATGTATTAAAAAATAAGTCAAACGGCTACAATGCTTTTCAGCTTTTCTATTTTTAGCCCTTCTTTTTAAAATCGCTAAATGTTTTACAATGACAAAGTCTAAAAATTTCCTCGCCATTTTGGCATTATTGGGCAGCCTTATGGTGCTTCAGGCTTGCGGCGGAAATACGCAGCCCGCCGAAAACACCGCAACCGA
>CALMIT010000723.1 GCA_937864255.1 uncultured Saprospiraceae bacterium | reverse complement strand
CGGAGCGTTTTTTAGATTTTTCAAAAAAGCTGCAAGTCCTCGAAATCGGCTGTGCAGAAGCGGGCGTGTTAAAAGCGTTTTTGGAAAAAGGGCATCAATGTACCGGCATCGAATTGAGCGATTCACGGATTGAATTTGCCAGCGGTTTTCACAAAGATGCTTTGGCGGCGGGCAGGATTCGGTTCATCAATAAAAATATTTATGACATTGACATAAAAGCGGATTTGGGTACGAAATTCGACCTGATTATTTTGAAAGACGTGATCGAGCACATTCCTGACCAGGAAAAAGTGATTCCGAAATTGACGGAATTTTTGTCGCCGGACGGAAAAATTTTCTTCGGTTTTCCACCCTGGCAAATGCCGTTTGGCGGACACCAGCAGATTTGTTCGAGCAAGTTGCTCAAAAATCTGCCCTGGATTCACCTTTTACCGCGGGGCGTTTATCATTTTATTTTAAAAAGTTTTGGAGAAGACCCGCTCATCATTCAGGAACTGCTGGAAATAAAAGAGACGGGCATCAGTATAGAACGATTTGAAAAAATACTACGTGCAAATCACCTGCGCACGTATGCCCGAAGATTTTATTTTTTAAATCCGATCTATAAATTCAAATTCGGCTTAAAGCCGTTGGAACAAAACAGGCTGATAAATTCGCTCCTCGTTTTTCGAAATTTTTTCATCACAGCCTGCTATTATCTGATTGGTGCGGGCGAGTGATTTCTTAAAGAAAATCCGGCATTTAATAAAATCGAATAATCTGCGTTTTTCCAAGCAACATTTTATACCTTCCGCCGTTTCCCAATTTTTTGATATGAATTGTAAAAATTTACTTACACTTTTCATCGCCGGGTTTTGTTGGGTTTTTGCTTTCGGACAGCAGTTGCCGCAGTACAGTTTGTATATGCTCAATCCTGCTCAGTTTAATCCGGCTTATGCGGGGCTGGAAGGTTCTTTGAATTTTACGGGCGTATTCAGAAAACAGTGGGTAAATCTGAACGGCTCGCCTTCACAGCAAAACCTGACTGCACAAATGCCACTGTATTTTTTGAGTAGCGGCATTGGTTTTGTAGTAGAAAATGATATTTTGGGTGCAAGGAGATTTACCTCGGCCACATTACAATACAATTATCAAATACCTACGGGAAAAATCGGCCAGATTTCCGTAGGTTTGTCAGCCGGATTCACACGCTTTAACTGGGACGGTAATAAACTGCGTACTCCCGATGGCAATTACGAGGATAACGTTTTTGATCACAATGATGATTTTTTACCCTCGACAAATGTATCGGCAAGTGCGCCTTCCCTGGGATTAGGTATTTTTTATAAGGACGAAAAACTTGAAACGGGAATTTCTGTACAGAATTTGTATAGCACCCCGATGGAGATAGGTAATGCCGAAATATCTCTGGGAAGACATTTTTTATTTTTTGGCGAGTATAAAATTGATTTTGGAAACAATTTTTCGCTTTTGCCGTCTGTGCTGGTCAAGTCAGATTTAACAGAACACCAAACCGATTTTAGCTTAATTATTGATTACAATGGCAATATTTTTGGAGGTGGCGCCGTAAGAGGATTCAGTTCCAAAAGTATTGATGCAGCCGGGATTATCGGAGGTTGGAGGCTTAGCGAGCAGATTACATTAGCGTATGTGTACGACTTCCCGATTTCTGCATTGGGCAGCGTGCAGCAAGGTTCTCATGAAGTGTTGCTCAATTACAATTTGAATAAACCGCTTGGAAAAGGGAAATTGCCAAAAATAATTTTCAATCCAAGATTTTTATAAATTTGTGCTTTCGTTTTCGAGAGAATGCACAAAATATTCTGAAAGTTTTTTTCCTTTGACCCCGAATAAATCTAATTCGATTTAAAATTGAAAAATTTAAAATAAGTGAAATGCAGACTCGTTTGCAAAAAGTGTTAAATGCATCCGAATCTTCTGCTTTCCTGTTAAATTCAAAAATTTATTTTTGCGTAATTTTTTAATCCGCCTATCTTTACGGGCACTTTCTAAAATTTCTGAAGGAAAACTTGGGTTTTAACATGAAAAGACTACTTAAATCCTTAATTGCTCTGATTGTATTATCAGCGATCATTTCTTCCTGTGGCAGTCGCCAAAATGGTCAACTTCTCGGCGTTCTTGAACGCCCCACATGGAAAGGAATCAACCCTTATGGAATGGTTTATGTACCCTCGGGAACTTTGCACATCGGTGTCGGAGATGAAGATGTCAGCGGCACTTTTGTACAAAGACCCAAATCCATTTCTATTCAGGGTTTTTACATGGACGATACCGAAATAACCAATAACGAGTATCGCCAATTTGTTTATTGGGTGCGAGATTCTTTGGCTCACTCTATGTTGGATCATTATATAGAAGATGAGACAACCGGCGATCAAAAAATTGACTGGGAGTACGAAATTGACTGGGAAGATGAAACCCTTCAAGAATTGTACTATCAGGGCGCCGATAAATTTGCCGGCAAACAAGAATACAACACAGACAAGTTTGTTTATGAATACGAGTGGTATGATTGGAAAGGTGCGGCTCATAATAAAGACAAAAACAGATCCAGGAGTTCTTTTATAAAAAAGAAGAAAATCAAAATTTATCCTGACACCTTGGTTTGGATACGCGACTTCGCTTATTCATACAATGAGCCGATGACAAGGAATTATTTTTGGCATCCGGCTTATGATGATTATCCAGTGGTCGGAGTAAACTGGCACATGGCAAATGCATTTTGCTATTGGAGAACACAATTATGGAACCAATATCAGGCTGCTGCCGACGGTGTCAATACCGAAGATTTCCGCTTGCCTTACGAGCATGAATGGGAATATGCGTCAAGAGGCGGACATGATTTGGCCCCTTTTCCATGGGGCGGTTATTATTTAAGAAACGCAAAGGGTTGCTTGCTTGCAAACTTTAAACCCGGCAGAGGTAACTACCCCGAAGACGGTGGTTTTTATACCGTAAAAGCTGATGCTTATTTCCCAAATGATTACGGACTGTATAATATGTCTGGAAACGTTGCAGAATGGACTTCCTCGGCATTTTATGAAAATGCTTATTCTTTTGTTCATGACCTGAACCCTGACATTCGTTTTGATGCAGAAGATGATGATCCTGAATCTTACAAAAGAAAAGTCATCCGTGGCGGTTCATGGAAAGATATAGGCTATTTTCTCCAAACGGGCGTTCGTCATTGGGAATACCAGGACACCACAAAATCCTATGTTGGTTTCAGATGTGCCCTCACCTTTATGGGACGCTCCTTAAATGATTTCTAAGAAGAATAAAATTAAGCCGGATATTCAACTGAATATCCGGCTTAATTAGAAATCATAAAACCATGCTGCGTTTTAAAAATTAACTTTTCTCAATTGTAACTTTTTATTAAAAAAGCATTAATCTTTTGTGTTTTCCATTGGAGGAAACAGCCATTTAACTAACCTATTAAACGACAAAGACAATGAGTTTCATCAAATCTAAAGGATTTAAGTATTTCAAAAACCTCGTAATCGGTGTTGGTGCTGCAATCGTACTTTTGGGTGCATTGTTCAAATTGGAAAGTTGGGAAGGCGCCAGCGAAATGTTGATTATCGGACTTACCACAGAGGCTATCATCTTCTTATTTTTAGGTTTAATCGGACCAGAACCGGATTATTACTGGCATAAACTTTATCCTGGTCTTGATGACTATAATTCAAGAATTACTCCTTTGACTGAGGGTCCAGCTGAAGGGCCTATGGCAAAAGCGCTCAACGGAGAAGTTGTTGAGCAGCAATTGGGAGGTATGTTGACAGAGCTTCAGGTGATGTCAAAAAGTCTTTCTTCACTTAAAGCACTTCAAGAAGTAGATTTTTCAGGTACAAAAGAGCAGATTAAATCTATGGGCAATTTCTACACGAAATTGAACGAAGCAATGGCAGACTTGGGAGATTCTTTGGAGGATACCAAAAAATACAAAGATGAACTTTCGTCTTTGAATAAAAACCTGGGTTCTTTGAATAATGTTTACGGAAGTATGCTTTCTGCAATGGCAAACATTGGAAAGACCAATTAATGTTGAGGATACTTTTGGAATTTCGTTTTTTAATTAACTAACCTAAAAGAAAATAATATGTCTATTCCAAAGGAACCACGGCAGTTGATGATCAACCTGATGTATCTGGTTTTGACTGCATTGTTGGCACTCAACGTATCTGCCGAGGTTATGAATGCATTTTTCACCCTGGACAAAAGTATTAGTGCGTCCAACGGTATTGTAAATAGTGGCAATGATAAGGTCTTAAAGTCAATGGCTGCTACAGTTGAAGAAAAGACTAACTATAAACCATTGCATGAAGCTGCGCTGAAAGCAAATGAAGTAGTCAAAGATTTCAATAAATACGTTGACGGAATTCGTGATAAGCTACTTACAGCAGCAGGCGGAGCTTTCCCTGATGATTTTAAAGATCCGATCAAACGTGGCAGACCGAAGCGTTATCAAGATAAGGAAATTCCCACCAGAGTTTTTGTGGATGGACAAGATGCAATGGGTAAAAAAGAAGAGCCCGTAGGTCCTGAATTCAAAGCAAAGGTGAATGAAACCCGTCAGAAATTGTTGGATATCTACGCTGAAGTTGCAAAACAAAATATAGAAGGTACGAACTTTAGACCGGAAGAATTGGATG
>CALMIT010000722.1 GCA_937864255.1 uncultured Saprospiraceae bacterium | reverse complement strand
CTATTTCTCCGCTGTTAGCAAGGGTTTTAAAGACACGTTTTGAGAATAAAAAAGCGATGCCGTCGGCAAATTGCATTACGGCTTCGCGTATCTCGCGATAGACCAGTTTGATAAAATTTTTGAAAATGGTGATAAACCTGCGGATGCCCCGGACAATAAATTTTACAAGTTTTTCAAAACAGCGAAAGATAGAGCGCACCATGATTTTCATGCCGTAATACACCCGGCGCAGCAGCCCCGGCTGTTGCAATCCGTTTTTTATTTCGGCATTGTATTCCTGCCAGGCTTGCGCCGCTACTTCCGAATTAAGCGTTTTATCGCCGGCTTGCGCATTAAGTTTTTCAAGCAAATCTGCCGGATCGTCAGAAAAATTTTCCTGATTTTCTTCTTCCAGGATTTTTTCAAAAAAATAATGCACGTTTAAAATCCAAAAACCTGAAGTCAGATCGCCCAACTTGGTCAGCACGTATTTGAGCCGCAAATCGCTTGCGTCCTCACAAAGTTCCGCCACAGAGTCAAAAGACCTTTTTTTAAAATCCGCATCCAGTTTTCCAAAGTAATAACCGTTTGTCCACTGGTGTAATTGTACCAGTCGAATGAGAAAAATATTCACAGGGTCGGCGGCGATTTCCGCCAGATAGTTCCGGTTGCGTTTTTCGAAAATTTCTCTTTTGATTTTTTTGTAAAAATCGTCGTCAAGCGCGCGTTTCAATTTCGCTTTAAATCTAAAATTCAGGCGGTCAATTCTTTTTTGAAGCGATTTTAGTTGAGCCTGTTTGTCGAGCAGGAGCAATTGTCGCTCGCTTTGGTTTTGTCTGCGACTTTCTATTTCTGCGGCTATTTTATTTTCTATAATAAAAATTTCAGACTCCGTGCGTTCAACTTCTTTGTCAGTACCCGCATTACCTTTTTCAAAAGATTCAATCGCGTCTTTGAATTTTTTCCGGGTCGCTTTGTCGTTTTCCGTCTTTAGCTTTTCTTTCAGATTTTCGATGTGTGCATTTCGCTCCTGATTCAAATTTTTCAGCGTTTCGATTTTTTTCAGGAGCGTCTCCTTTTCATTTTTCAGCGCCTCCTCTTTTTGCAGGCTGTCTTTTAACAAACCCGACATTTCATCCAGCGTTTTTTGCATCAGCGTTCTTATGCGTTCTATTTTGTCGCGTTTGGGTTGGTTTCTTTTTTCCAGTTTTTCTATTTCTGCCTCTTCTTTATTGCTGACCAGATTGGCAATCGCCTCTATTTCCGAGTCTATTTGCGCCTCTTCCAAAGCCAACTGCGCCTCGGCGTCGTCGTCCTGCTCCTCCTCGCTGATTTCTTCTTCGAGGTCGGCATCCAATTGCGGGTTTGCGTATTCAAACACCACAATTTTTTGGTTTAGATTTCCTTTTTGAAAAATCAGGTTAAAGAATTTTTTAAAATCTCCCAGCAATTCCGCCCACGCTGCGATACTTAAATCCAGTTGGAGCCAATTTTTCAAAAAATCGAAATTATTGAAAATTTCTTTTTGCAAAGGCACTCCGGCGTCGCCCGAAAAAAGTCCGTAAAGTGCGAGGCGGTAATGCAGCACCCGCGTCCAGATATTTTGCGCGCCTTCTGTCCAATCCTCCGGCAAGTCGAGGTCTGACTCAAGAGAGGTCAGCCGGTGTAGCAATTCCAACTCGAGCGTTTCTGGTTGATCGCTCGGCGGAAAGTCCAAAATTTTTATGGAATAAGAAGGAATGAGATCGTACACCAGATACTCTTTCCTGAACTGGTAGAGTGCTGCCGGCAGATTCGCGTTCACGTCGGGCAGGTAGCCGAGATCAATGAGAGGTTGCAAATACTCCGCCTCCCGGCCTGCGGACAGCAAATCAAGATCATCCTGCGGGATCACGTCTTCAAAACCGGGAACGCTGACAGCCAAAATTTTCGATTTTGGTCAAAGTTGGAAAAAATGCCCGAGATTTTTACCCGTTACCCAATTCTATCGCGCGAAACAGCGCAGACTTGGCGCCTTCCATAATATTTTGATGCAGGCTGATTTGCTGCCAGGTGTTGAGCGCGGCTTCGGTGGTGCCACCTTTCGAGGCTACTCTTTGTATCCACTCGTTGCAGGATGCGGTGGATTTTTCATACAAATCTACTGCGCCTTTGAAAGTTTGCCCGACCAAAAGTTCGGCTTCCGAATCAGAAAAGCCCATCTCCTTAGCGGCATCCATCATGGCATTCATAAAAAAATAGACGTAAGCCGGTCCCGAACCCGAAATGGCTGTCGCCGCATCTATCAGTTCCTCGCTTTCCACATAAACGGTTTTGCCTGTGGTGTTGAGCAGGTTTTGTACCATTACGAGTTCGATGCGCGTCACCTCGTCAGTCGAAGTAAATGCAGTCATTCCCATGCCGATTTGCGCCGGCAGATTGGGCATGGCGCGTATGATTTTGGAAATATTCAATGCCCGGCGAATTGCTTCTATTTTGACGCCGGCCATAATGCTCAAAAAAACTTGTTGCGGTTCTATTTCAGGTTGGAGCGTTTGAAAAAGGGCGGGGGCATCCTGCGGTTTTACTGCCAAAATGATTAAATCTGCCTGTTCCAGGCAATTTTCGGGCGTGGCGTACACCGTGCCAATGTCTTTCTTGGAAAGCTCCTCCGCTTTTTCAGGGGATTTTTCCAAAATCATCATGTCATTTTTGTTGGTAATGTGCGAGCGCAGGAAACTTTGTGCGTAAGTGAGTCCCATATTGCCGCCGCCGATGACCAGTATTTTCATTTTATCGGTTTTTGAAAATTAGTCCCATAGTGGGAAATATTAAAAATAAACAGGCTAAAAAAATCTTGCCATTATTGGTGCAATTACCTTTGTAAAATGAAAAATATGTCACTTTCCAAAAATATTCTTTTCACCGACGAAACGCACCCTTACCTGCCCGAAGCCCTGAAAAATATGGGTTTTCAATGTCATTTTCATTTTGAAACGGATAGAGAAATGCTAAAAATTTTGTTGCCCGGCTTCGTGGGCATTGTTTGCAAAAGCAGGTTGAAACTAGACAGTGATTTTTTGCAGCAAGCTACTTCTTTAAAATTTATCGCACGCGCCGGCGTCGGGCTTGAACACATTGATCTGGATTTTGCGGAGGCTCAAAATATCCGGGTTTTTGCTTCCCCGGAAGGTAGCCGCGACACGGTGGCGGAGCATACGGTAGGTTTACTGCTCGGATTGATGAACAACCTGCATCGCGCTGACCGACAGATAAGGGCAGGTCAATGGATTAGAAAAGCCAACACAGGTACGGAACTGGGAGGCAAAACTGTAGGAATTTTGGGTTACGGAAATATGGGTCAGGCCTTGGCCCGCCGGCTCAGCGGTTTTAATGTCCGCGTTTTGGCTTACGACAAATATAAAACGGGTTACGGCGACGCTTTCGCCGAAGCGGCGGATTTGCAGGATATTTTTGATCGCGCCGATATTTTGAGCATCCATATTCCGTATTCGCCAGACAACCATCATTTTATCAACGATGACTTTTTGAATCGCTTTAAAAAGCCAATTTGGCTGGTCAACACGGCGCGGGGTACGGTATTGTCCACGGTGGATTTAATCAAACACCTGCACGCCGGCAAAGTACGCGGAGCCGCGCTTGACGTGATCGAATATGAAGAAATGTCTTTCAATTCACTCAATTTGCAAAACCTGCCCGAACCGTTTCATTTACTTTTACAGATGGATAATGTAATTTTATCACCACATATCGCCGGCTGGTCAATCGAAAGTCATCTTGGACACGCAAAAGTGCTGGCGAATAAAATCCGGGAATGGTTAGGTGAAGATGACTGAGGAATTTATGAGGAAAGTGAAAAATTTTATCAAAAATGCCTGATGTCAGACCAAATATTTTTAAAATTTTGCGTAACTGATAATTTCTTAAAAATACTGGCAGAGAAGCGTTTTAAAGATCAAAATTTAAAAAATTAATGTCACGGAATCTCGAAGTTAAATTATCAATAGCTTTTCCCTAAACGGAATTCAAATTAACTTCGGACGTTCTTTTGAAAGTAGTTTTTGTGTTTATTTGTTTGGGTTAGAAACCCTTGTTCTCGTTTCGTGCGGGACAAGGGTTTTCTAATTTTTCACCTTCCTTTCTCAGAAATGCAGCGCTCTGGGTTTCGGATAATTTTCACCCAATGTTATTCCGTAGCCTGAAAGTTCGGCAGGGGCGAGCGCATCCAAAGAATGAATTTTTTCGGCAGGTATTTTTTCCAATTGCGGACACCAGCGCTTTACATAATCGCCGTTTGGGTCATAGCGCTGCGCCTGTGAAGCAATATTAAAATAACGCGTTTCGCGCGGGTCGCTGCCTACGCCGGCGATGTAATTCCAGTTGCCCCAATTGCTACACGGATCGTAGTCAATCAGAAGAGATTCAAAATATTCGGCGCCGACTTGCCAGTTGATTTTGAGGTCGTGAATTAGAAAACTGGCTACATTTTGCCGCCCGCGATTCGACATAAAACCGGTGAGGCGGAGTTCATTCATGTTGGCGTCTATGAAAGGCACTCCCGTTTGTCCGTCTGCCCAGATTTGAAAAAGTGTCGGATTATTTTTCAGTGCAGCGTTGTTTGCGTTTTTAGGTCCGCCTTTCAGGAAAATTCTATTCAAATGCTTTTTACCCATCAGGCGGAAAAAATCTCTCCACAATAGTTCAAAAAAAATCCAGTAAGTGGATTCGTTTTTTACCACTTCATCTTCGTATTTGGTGAGTTCGGAAATGATGCGTTTCGGAGAGATGCAGCCCTGCGAAAGCCAGGGAGAAAATTTTGTGGAGTAGTCGCCGCCCATTAATTCATTCCTCGTTTCTTTATAATTGCGGGGCAGGTCGGCTTCCCAAAAGTAATAATGTAACCTTTTCAGCGCGGCGGCTTCGCCGCCTTCAAACGCCACCGCAGCGCGTGGATCGTGCTCAAATTTTTCGTATCCCAAATCCTGGAGCGCAGGAATTTCGCCCGGTTCCAAATCGAAATGAAAAGCAGGAATTTCTGCCGATTCGGTTGGCAGTGGCTCCCTCACCGGGACAATTTTTTCTACTTCTTTTCTAAAATTGCTGAAAACGTCGGGCGTCTGCGTGACGGGGAAGGGGAGGTCGGAAGTATAATAAAGCATTTTACCCCTCGAATACCGCATTTCCTGCCCGATGCTCCAGAGTTTTTGCTCTAGCGCGTCTTGCACAAAAACTTCCTCGCTTGTTCGCTCGCGGTTACAAAAAACCCAGTCTGTTTTGTACTGACGGGCTATTTTAAAAATTTCGATTTCCGGTTTTCCAAATCTTACAACCAGTTCGGAGCCGCGCGCTCTCAGACTTTTACGCAGGTCGTGTATGCTTTCTATGATAAATTTTGCCCTGAATTTTCCGGTTTTCGGAAAGCCGAAACGTGTTTTTCCGCCGAAAAGGCGTTCGTCAAAAACATACACAGGAATGATTTCTTTACAAAATTCAAGCGCCTCGAAGAGCGCTTCATTGTCGTGAATACGCAGATCCTGCCTGAACCAAAGGATGCCTTTTCGTACTTCCATCGTTTAAACTTTTCAAGGGTCTGTTCTGAAAGCCCGATGTGCGGAATACATTAGAATGCTAACTGATTTTTTTTAAAAAGGTTGATCTTTTATTTTGAAAAAAATCAGCCTCTCGTGCCAATTTCGATGACTTCGAGATTTTGGATTTTGGCGGCTTCCAGTTCAAAACGCACGAGCGTCTTTACTTTGTGCCAGCCGTAATTGCCGCAGGCGCCCGGATTAATGTGCAACAGGTGGTGGATTTTATCGGGTATGATTTTGAGAATGTGCGAGTGTCCGCAAATAAACAAATCCGGGTGAGTCTCTTCGATAATTTTTTTGACCCGGGGCTGATATTTGCCCGGATAGCCTCCGATATGCGTCATAAAAACCTTTTTTCCCTCAATTTCAAAGTGCAAATCTTCGGGAAATAATTGTCTCAATTCTTTGCCGTCAATATTGCCAAACACAGCCCGGAGTGGTTTGAAAGCCAGCAACCGTTCTGCCAATGCAACATCGCCGATATCACCGGCATGCCAGATTTCGTCAACCCCGGCGAAATATTGAAAAACCTTCGGGTCTAAAAAACTGTGCGTATCGGAGAGTAAACCAATTTTTTTCATAAAGCAAAAAGCGCCTCGCGGCGCCTTTATTTTCAACTTTCTTTTCTCAATTTTGAAAGAATCAGTTCCTGTTTTATGGCATTGCGTTCTTTTTTTGCCAGCTTGGCTTTGAGCCGCATTACGAGGATTTTTTCAAGATTCTTTCCGTCTTTTTTTGCTTTTTTGACAGCTTTTTTAGCCTTTTTATATTTTTTAGTAGCTTTTTTCAGGAGTGACTTGAGCGTTTCGTACCGCTCTATGTCCAGCATTTTTTCGATAGGCGTGGTCTCTGCTTCGGCGGTATCATCGGCAACTGCCGGCGCTTGTTCCGGCTTCGGAGGCGCGCTCACCGGGTCTCTGAACCGGTCGGTTTCCAGTCCCCAAATGCCGCTCATTGTTTTTTCTTTTTCTTCCGTTGCGAGACTGCGCGCGGTGCTTTTCCTGCCACGTTTTTTGGTTTCAACCGGCTCGGCGGCAACCTGTGCGACAGGTTTGGATCGCTGTCCCCTTTTCACCGATCCTTGCGGCTGAATTACGATTACTTCTTCCTCTTTTTTTTCGGACGGCTTCTTTTTTGAAGCTTCGTATCCCCAGATTCCTATTTGATTATTTGTACTCATCGTGTTTTGTTTGTGTTTTTTAATTGAAGCAAATCTAATAAAATTCAAGTGCTCGCCGATTCATTTGTCCGAATATAAATCGAATGTGCATTTTTAAAAAGAATCAATTGCGTTTTTCGTAATCCCTTTTGCCGTAATCAAGTTTCATATCCCATTGCAGCATCTGATTGTAAATCCAGCTTTTGCGATTTTGAATATAAGTACCCGGACGATTCACTTTATAACGAAGCGGATTAGGCAAAACAGCAGCCAGCAGCGCCGCTTCTTCTGCTTTGATTTTGGCGGCATTTTTTTTATAAAAATAATTGGAAGCAGCCTCAGCGCCGTATATTCCGTCGCCAAGTTCGATCACATTCAGATACACTTCCATGATTCTCTTTTTCGACCAGTAGCTCTCGATCAAGATGGTAAAATAAACCTCCAGACCTTTTCTTATCCACGAGCGATTCGGATAAAGAAAAACATTTTTGGCGGTTTGTTGTGAAATCGTGCTCGCACCGCGTTTGCGACGATAACGCTTGTTGTGTTTGAGCGCTTTTTCAATCGCCTCAAAATCAAAACCTGCGTGAGCGGTAAACTGTTGATCTTCCGCACAAACCACCGCGAGTTGCAAAGCCGGGGTGATGTCGCTCAATGGCTCCCAGTCTTTATACAGTCGCAAAGACCTTTTTTCATCGCCCGCCTGTTCAAAAAGGCGAATGATCATCAGCGGTGTGACGGGCACGGGAAGCACCCGGTAGATGGCGACAAG
>CALMIT010000721.1 GCA_937864255.1 uncultured Saprospiraceae bacterium | reverse complement strand
ATTCACGGCACGCCGGCCGATGTTTTCGCTGGAGACGACAGTCAGAAAACTATTGAAAAACTGCTGGAACAGTTCAAGTCCAATCTGGAACTCAAACTGGATCTGCGCGACAACATCGCCCGCTCACTTGCCAGGAGCGCGGCCATCAAAAGAGGCAAAGTGCTGACAGTTTTGGAAATGCAGGAACTGATTGATAAACTTTTTGCCTGCCAAATGCCTTTCAAAAATCCGACAGGTCGCAATTGTTTCATTACCTTTGATTTGGATGAGCTGCGCCGGAAATTCGAGAGCGGATAATTCAATTAATCAACAGAAATTTTTATGCTTCAGATAACGCCAGTAGTAAAGCAATTGCTGATCATCAATATTGTAATTTTCGTTTTAAGCATGGTGATGGCTCAGGTGGCGGATATTGATCCGAATGCGTTGGCGCTTTATTACCCCGGTTCGCCCAATTTCCGTCCTTATCAGATTGTCACGCACTTTTTTATGCACGCTGGGTTGGCGCATATTTTCTTCAATATGTTTGCGCTGTTCATGTTCGGCAGTGCTTTGGAAGCCAAGTGGGGACCCAAAAGGTTTTTATTCTTTTATTTCTTTTGCGCTATCGGCGCGGCGGCGCTTCATACCGGCTATGTTCATTATCACGTTTCGGGTTTGGAAAACGCAGAGATGGCTTTTAGAAACAATCCCGACCCTACCACATTCCACAATTTTTTTGATAAAATACCCGCTAATCATTTTTCAAAGGAAGGAAAAGATTGGTTGATAGATACCGAAAGTGCGCTTCAATCTCAAACCAACCCGGGAGTGGCGGCGGAAGCACAAAAGGTAATGGATGAATTTATTAGCGAAGAAAAAAATACCGCAGCCGTAGGCGCTTCGGGCGCGATATACGGCTTGCTGCTTGCCTTCGGCATGTTATTTCCCAATGTAAAATTGATGCTTATCTTTTTTCCGGTTCCTATCGCTGCCAAGTATTTCATTCCTTTTATGATGCTGCTGGAATTGTTTTTGGGTGTCAATCATTTTTCGTGGGACAACATTGCGCATTTTGCACACCTGGGAGGAGCACTTTTCGGGCTGTTGCTTATTTTGTACTGGCGAAAATTTGACGATTCTTACCGGGCAAACTGACCTGCCTTTTATCCGCGGATGATTTGAGCGCCGATGGCATTGAGGCGTTTATCAATATTTTGATAACCCCGATCGATCTGGTGTATGTTGTGAATGACGCTTTTTCCTTTTGCCGACAAGGCAGCAATCAACAGCGCCACTCCCGCGCGTATATCCGGTGAAGTCATTTCAATACCTCTTAAAGGAATTTTTCTGTTTTGACCTATGACCGTGGCGCGGTGCGGGTCGCAAAGAATGATTTGGGCGCCCATGTCAATGAGTTTATCTACAAAAAACAGGCGGCTCTCAAACATTTTTTGGTGAATCAACACGCTGCCTTTTGCCTGTGTGGCAAGCACCAAAATAACGCTCATCAAATCAGGTGTGAATCCTGGCCAGGGCGCATCATAAATGGTAAGAATAGAGCCGTCTATAAATGTGTGAATTTCAATTTCGTCTTGCGGAATTACGCGGATATCGTCGCCGATGTATTCCATTTTTACGCCCATGCGCTCGAAAGTGTATGGAATATTGCCCAGTTCGGGAATTTGACAATCTTTGATAGTAATGTCAGAATTGGTCATTGCCGCCAAGGCAATAAAACTGCCTATCTCAATCATGTCTGGCAATAACCTGTGTTGCGTGCCGCCGAGTTTTTCTACGCCTTCGATGGTCAGTAGATTGGAGCCGATGCCGCTGATTTTTGCGCCCATGCTGGTGAGCATTTTACAAAGTTGCTGCACGTACGGCTCGCAGGCGGCATTATAAATTTGGGTTGTTCCTTCGGCGAGTACGGCGGCCATGACGACGTTGGCCGTGCCGGTGACCGATATTTCATCCATGAGCATATAAGTGCCTTTCAGTCGTGGCGACTCTATATAAAAAAGTCCGCGCGCGTCGTCGTATTTGAATTCTGCGCCGAGTTTTTCAAAGCCCAAAAAGTGCGTATCCAACCTGCGGCGGCCAATTTTATCGCCGCCCGGCTTGGGGAGGTAAGCCCGGCCAAAACGCGTCAACAAAGGGCCTATCAGCATAACCGAGCCACGTATTTTTTTTGCTTTTTGATTAAATTCCGGACTGTTTAAATATTCAAGGTCTATGTCGTCTGCGCGAAAAGAAAAACTATCACTGCCGATTTGCCCGACTTTTACGCCCAAACCTTTCAAAAGGTCAATTAATAATCGGACGTCAAGAATATCGGGAATGTTGGAAATGACAATTTCGTCGGCTGTCAGAAGCACAGCACTAATGATTTGCAAAGCTTCATTTTTTGCGCCCTGGGGAGTCAATGTACCCTTCATCTGCCGGCCGCCGGTCACTTCAAAAGTATCTGCTTGCATGTGTTTTGATTTTATTTTCTCATAAACTGATCAGCGGGCGAAGTTAAAACTCTGGCAGTGGTTTTTGAGATTATATTCGTTGAAAAGTTTGTACAAGCAAGCGCTTCGCACTCGGCGGCGGTCTTTAAAATTTCGAAAAAAACTTTTGTAATACTGTGACTTCTGTTTTTCTTTGCGCTTCATTCATAACCATGCCGGTCTAAAAAGCCGGTTTAAATGTGAGTTAACTATGTCTAATGTTGCTGAAAGAGTAAAAAAAATTATCGTTGACAAATTAGGTGTTGACGAAGCAGAAGTAACTGCTGAAGCAAGTTTTGCCAATGATTTGGGCGCTGATTCGCTTGATACGGTAGAATTGATTATGGAGTTTGAGAAGGAATTTGATGTTTCTATTCCTGATGAAGAAGCAGAAAAAATTCAAACCGTTGGACAGGCAGTATCATTTCTCGAAGCCCAGGTAAACGCTTAATTCGAAACTTTTTATCTGATTTACCACTCATTCAAATCAGAGGGCGCTTTGCTCTCTGATTTGTGGTTTTTAGCAAGAAGGATTAAAAAAAACCTCAACCCAAAACCCCGGTTTGTGGGTGAAAACAAAAAACCTTTCAAACATTTCTTACTTTCCTTTTATTTCGGTTTTTTTACGGAAAGAGCCGAAGACAAATACGGACGCAAATATTTAATAACCGATAAACAGGCAGTATGGTGTGCGTCAGAATGAATTTCAAGATGTAAAAAAATGATTATGAGAAGAGTCGTCGTCACCGGAATGGGTGCGCTCACGCCAATAGGCAACAACGTCAAATCATATCTCGAAGGCTTGCAAAAGGGCCTCAGCGGCGCCAATATGATTACAAAGTTTGACGCATCAAATTTCAAAACACAATTTGCCTGCGAGGTAAAAAATTTCAACCCCGAAGATTTTATAGAAAAACGCGAAGTAAGAAGGCTGGACGAGTTTACGCAATATGCGCTCGCCACGGCAGTAGAGGCGGTAGAAGACGCAGGATTTGATTTGGAAAAAATTGACCTGGATCGCGTCGGCGTTATTTTCGGCTCCGGTATCGGCGGTTTCCGTTCTTTGGAAAAAGAAATTGAAGATTTTACGACGGGCAACGGCATTCCGCGCTACAACCCTTTCATGATCCCCAAAATGATTTCTGACATTGCTGCGGGGATGATTTCCATTCGTTACGGTTTCCGAGGGGTCAATTATGCTACGGTTTCGGCTTGCGCCACTTCCACACACGCCGTTATGAATGCGTTTGATTACATTAGAATAGGCAGAGCGGATATTATCGTGTCGGGCGGCTCGGAAGCAGCGGTCACCAAAGCGGGCATCGGCGGCTTTAACGCCATGAAAGCCTTGTCGGAACGCAACGATGATTTTGCAACCGCATCCCGCCCCTTCGACAAAGATCGCGACGGCTTTGTATTGGGCGAAGGTAGCGGCGTTCTTATACTTGAAGAATTGGAACACGCCCTTAAAAGAGGCGCTAAAATATATGCGGAGGTGGTAGGCGCAGGCGCCACGGCTGATGCTTATCATATCACTGCTCCTCACCCGGACGGGCTGGGCGCAAAAAATGTTATGCAGACTGCACTTGCCGACGCAAAAATGAATCCTGAAGACATAGATTACGTAAACGTACACGGCACATCAACACCCCTGGGTGATATTGCCGAGGTGAAAGCCATACAGCAAGTGTTCGGTCGCCATGCTTACGAACTCAATATCAGTTCGACAAAATCCATGACCGGACACCTGTTGGGAGCCGCAGGAGCCATCGAAGCAATAGCATGTGTGCTGGCAATTAATCATAATTTTGTGCCGCCTACTATCAACCATTTCACTGACGACCCGGAGATAGATCAAAAAATGAATTTGACCTTCAATCGGGCGCAGGAACGGAAAGTGCGCGCTGCTTTAAGCAACACTTTTGGTTTTGGCGGACACAATTCATCTGTCATTTTTAAAAAATTTGAGGGTTAGTTTCAAAACGTGCTGAACTTAGTTAGAAGGCTCTACAATTATTACATTTCGGACGACAAGGAATTTGCCAGGCGGCTCCACGATTTGTTGGGATTTATGCCTGCCAATCTTTCTATTTTCAAACTTGCCTTTTCTCATCGTTCAAACACCTCCACGAATGATGAAAAAACTTATGCCATACAAAATAACGAACGCCTCGAATACCTCGGCGACGCGGTATTGGGTACTATCGTGGGCGAGTATCTTTTTCAAAAATATCCGAATGCAGACGAAGGCTTCCTGACCAAAATGCGCTCAAAAATTGTGAAGCGAAAATCGCTCAATAAAATTGGCGATAAAATGGGATTGGACGTCATTCTTACCGAACATAACAATACGCGACTTAGTCGCTCCATGCTCGGCAACGCGGTGGAAGCATTGGTAGGCGCGGTTTACCTCGAACGTGGATATTGGCATACCCGTCGCTTTGTGATTAAAAAAATGTTGATGAATTACGTGGACGTCCACGAACTGGAACACTACGACGACAATTATAAAAGTCAGCTGCTCGAATGGTGTCAGAAAAACGGGCAAAATATTTCTTACAAATTACTCGCCCGCTATAAATATGAAAAACGCGACCGCTTCAAAGTAGCCGTCATGATAGACGGGAAAAAACTCGCCACCGCCGATGATTTTAATAAAAAGAGCGCCGAACAGACAGCTTCCGAAAAAGCGCTGATTGCCCTCGGCGTGATCGTCGGGGAAGAAGAAGACGAGGAAGAAAATGACGATTGATAAGAATCGTAGCGATCATTTTTAGAAAGTTATTTGCTTTCTAATTCAACTACCCGCTACGAATTTCATTCTTGCCGTACCTTAGCCATCCAATTACAAATCCTTCATGGCTAATTTTACTTTTAAAAAATGGTGGTTTGCCGCGGGCGCTTTGGTGAGTTGTACGCTGGTTTTGTGCACAAATGCAGGCACGGAAAATAAAACGGCTTCCGCTTATTTGAATCTTGCCGATTCGGTGGCTTATGTGGGAATGCAGACTTGCCGCTCCTGCCACCAGAATATTTATGAAACTTTCATTCACACCGGCATGGGTCAGTCTTTTGATCTGGCTACACGTGACAAGAGTGCCGCCACTTATGGCGAACACGCTTTGGTTTATGACAAAAAATCTGACTTTTATTACCGCCCCTATTTTCGCGACAGCGTACTTTTTATTGAAGAATTCAGATTGGAAAACGGCGATACGGTACACAAACGGACGGAACAAATGGCTTACATCATCGGTTCCGGGCAGCATACCAATTCGCATATTTTAAATATCAACGGCTATATTTTTCAGGCGCCCATTACTTTTTATACCCAAAAAGGCCGCTGGGATATGGCGCCCGGTTTTGGTACCGGTAAAAATGAAAGGTTTAGCCGCTTTCTGGCTGACGAGTGCATTACCTGCCACAACCATTTTCCCGATTTTGAAAAAAAATCACTGAATAAATATACCGCCATGCCGACCGGCATCGAATGCGAGCGCTGCCATGGTCCGGGAGAAATTCACGTGCGTGAAAAACTGGCGGGTAATATCGTGGACACTTCAAAAATGACCGATTACACCATCGTGAATCCGGCGAATCTGCCGCGCGATTTGCAGATGGATTTGTGCCAGCGATGTCACTTGCAAGGCATTCCGGTTTTGGAAGAAGGCAAAACTTTTTTTGATTTCAAACCCGGCATGAAGCTGAGCGCAGTGATGAATGTTTTTCTGCCGCGCTATTCCAATTCCCACGAAAAATTCATCATGGCATCGCAGGCAGACAGACTTCGCCTGAGTGAATGTTTTAAAAAAAGTGAAATGACCTGCATTACCTGCCACAATCCGCACAAAAGTGTGAAGGCGACGAACAGGGAAATTTTTAACCAAAAATGTGAAAGTTGCCACAGCAGGGCCGATGCGAAAACTTGTAGCGCTTCGCAGCCGGAGCGAGAGGCAGCAGGCAACGACTGCTCAGGCTGCCACATGCCCGTGTCGGGCAGCAGCGACATCCCGCACGTGCGCATCACCGACCATTTTATCAGCAAAAAAAATACGACGCCAACGAAATCAAAAATCCCGGAAACAACTGAAAAACCTGCTTTTCTCGGTTTGCAAATACTGACCAAAGAACATGCGACGGCGCTGGATATGGCACGTGGCTACCTGGCGCTATACGATAAATATATGCCCGCGCCGATGGTTTTGGATTCGGCGCTTCATTATCTGAAAGCTTCAAAATTGCCGGAGGCGCAGACTTTCAAAACCTGGGTACATTATTATTTTACGCGAGAGGATTTTCCGAGCCTGGCTGCTTTTTCGCAAAAAATTCCTTTTGAAAAACTGGACGACGGCTGGACAGCCTACCGCATCGGCGAAGCATTTTTCAAACTGGGAAAATTGCCGGAGGCGGAGCATTATTTCGCGAAAGCGACAGAAGTGCTGACTTTTAATCTCGACTTTCAGGAAAAATTAGGCACGGTGCAGGTGGCACTCGGCAAACTGAAGGAAGCCGAACAGACCTTCGATTTTATTTTAAAAGAAAATCCGAAACGGCAGGTGGCGCTATGTAATCTCGGCTATGCAAAAGTGTTGCAAGGCAATTGGGAAGCCGGCGAGCAACTGTACGATCGCGCCATTCAACTTGACCCGGATTACGAACAGGCGCTGCTCAATAAAGCGGCGGCGCGTTTGTTTAAAAAAGATAAAGCGGGCGCTCAAAAATTGTTGAACAGGATTTTGAAAATCAATCCTGCCAACGAACAGGTAAAAAAAGCGCTGGAGATGTAGCGCAAAATTGTTGGACGACGCGTGTGAAAATTTTTATACAAACCATCAACTACCAACGTAAATGCAAATTCAATCCTGGCAACTCAGGGCAGGCAGCCTGAAAAACATGCAAATCCGCAGCGCCGAACTTCCGCCGCCTGCTGCGCACGAAGTGCAGGTAGCCGTCAAATCCATCGGACTGAATTTTGCAGATATTTTTGCAATCTGGGGCTTGTACGGCGCGACGCCTCAG
>CALMIT010000720.1 GCA_937864255.1 uncultured Saprospiraceae bacterium | reverse complement strand
TTTCCATCATTTTTTCGGCCGCAGATTTATGCGCCGCGGGATATATTTTTGCCAGTCCGTTGCCCAGCACGCCGAGGGTGGGAATGTTTTTTTCAAGACATTTTTTATGCGCCGTGATGTCAATGCCATAAGCCAGCCCGCTAATTATCATCACATCGTAAGCGGCGAGATTTTCTACCAATTCTTCACAAATGGCGATACCCTGAGCAGTGGGCTGGCGCGTGCCGACAATGCCGACCGTGCGCTCAAAATTCAAATCGGCAGTTCCTTTATAATATAAAATAACCGGGCTTTCCGGAAAATTGCGCAGCCGGGCGGGATAAGTTTTATCAAGATAGAAAAAAGACCGGATGTCGTATTTTTCTAAAAATTCAAGTTCTGCCTCCGCCGCTTTGAAAGGATCGTGATTGATAATGGCGGCGGCAGTTTGCGCGCCAATGCCCGGTATTTTGAGCAATTCTCTTTTGGTGGCTTCGAAGACGGCGTCCACGCTGCCGCAGTAACTGACAAGATTTTTTGCCGTGATGGCGCCTACCATCGGTATTTTAGTCAACGCTATTTGTTTTAGACGATTTTGGTAATTCATAACTCTGTTTTGAAGTGTCCAAAATATAAATTTTGAAGATGACCACACGGAGTTTTTGTATTTAAGTTTGAAAAAGTATATTGGCTTCCCATCTTGTCAAAAACGATTTTACACACGCGCCAGAATTTTTTTTCAAACTATGCTGGAATTAGGAGGCATCATCATTTTAGGAATTTTTGCGCAGTGGCTTGCCTGGCGTTTTCGCGTGCCTTCCATCCTGCCGCTCATTATCACGGGTCTGATCATGGGTCCGCTTTCCACGCTTTGGTCAGCCGACGGCAATAAATGGATCGAACCGATTTTTGATGAAACCACACAGGAAGGACTTTTCCCCAATCGCTCACTTTTTTATTTTGTTTCTCTCGCCATCGGTATTATACTCTTCGAAGGCGGGCTGACGCTAAAACGCTCGGAAATCAGGGGCGTAGGTCCTGCCATTTTAAAACTCATCACCATCGGCTCGCTGGTCACTTTTGTGGGTGGCGGTCTGGCGGCGCACTTTCTGATGAATCTTAGCTGGCAGATTTCTTTTCTTTTTTCAGGGCTTATTATCGTGACCGGGCCTACTGTGATCGCGCCTATTTTGCAAAATGTGCCGCTTACCCGTAATGTAGCCACGGTATTAAAATGGGAAGGCATTCTGATAGACCCGATTGGCGCTTTAGTAGCCGTATTGGTATTCGAATTCATCGTGTCGGGCGGAGGCGTTTCTTTTACCTCGACCGCCCTATTCACCTTTTTAAAAATCATTGTAACCGGCGTGGTGCTGGGTGCAGGCACGGCCTACGGACTGTTTTACCTGATAAAAAAAGAGCTTGTGCCGCACTATCTGCTCAATGTATTTACGCTGGCTTTGGTATTGCTCGCTTTTGTAGGCTCGGATGCGCTGGCGCACGAGTCAGGACTGCTCACTGTGGTGATCATGGGTATGGTTTTGGGCAACCTGGAAGTACCGCGCCTGAAAGAAATTCTTTCGTTCAAAGAGTCATTGAGCGTGTTGCTCATTTCCGTTTTATTTGTTTTACTGGCCGCCAATATTGATTTGAAAGACCTGCAATTACTGCTGGATGTGCGCGAATTGTGGCTCTTTTTATTCATCGTTTTTATACTTCGTCCGGTCGGCGTATTTCTGAGTACGCGCGGGTCAGGACTTAGCTGGGCGGAAAAAACTTTTATCTCCTGGATGGGACCGCGCGGCATTGTGGCGGCAGGCGTAGCCTCGCTTTTCGGGCTTATTCTCACCACGTCGGGCGTACCGGGAGGGCAGTATATCACCCCGCTGGTGTTCATGATAGTGTTGGGCACGGTCTTGCTGAATGCTACCACGGCACGCGCGGTGGCGAGATCATTAGGCGTAATTCAGTCTGCTTCCGATGGTATTCTGTTCATCGGCGCTAATCAGGCGGCATTGCTGATTGCCAAATATCTGCAAAAAACCGGACGGCACGTGGTGCTGGTTGACAGCAACGAGACTTATGTCAAAAATGCTGTGGAAGAAGGTTTGGAAGCATTCAACATAAATATTTACACGGACGAATTGTCTGAGCATTTCGAACTGGTGGACATGGGTTACCTGATAGCCATGACGGCCAGCCAGCAGGTAAATGAATACGCCGTGCAAAAGTATCAGCGCCTTTTTGGCGAAAAAGGGACTTTCAGGCTGCTCACTGCCAGCGAGATGCGACTGCATCCGGAGCAATTGCCCGCGCAGGGAATTTTTTCCTACACGGATGATTTTTTAAATATCAACGAAGTTGCGCGCGATTATTCGGAAATACACGAGGAGCCGCTAAAAGACCGCGCCCATTTCGAAAAGCTGATGAAACAACTTTCAAAAGAGGAAAACAAGATTCCGCTCTTTCTAAAAATGCCCGACGGCTTTCTCGAAATCCTGGTGCCCGACATGAAAAAATTCCCTATCGGCGAAGGTTATGCACTGGTATATTTGGGCCAACCTTTGTAAAACTATTTTAATTTTTTTTTGCTCAGCGCTGCCTTACAAATCAGTCATAACTTTCTATTTTTTTAAAATTGCCTTAACCTTCCTGTTGATTCATTACCTTTTTTTAATGAGGGCTAATTATTGAGATAATTTAAGCTGGGTAGCATTGCACAATTTTTATCTCATCAAACACTCAATTACTATGAACAAATTTTTTCCATCCTCCTGCTTGCTACTTTTTTTCCTGTTTCTTTCAATTTCAAGTCGCGCCCAAACGCTGGATATTCAGCATTTGTCCACGTATGCCACCGGACAGTTTGACAAAGGCGCTGCCGAAATTGTGGCGTATGACGCCGACTCAAAACAACTGTTTTTTACTAATGCGCAAGAAAATACGCTGGTGATTTTAAACATCGCCGATCCGGCGCATCCGGCGCCGATAAGATCAATTAATATGGATGCTTTTGGCGGCAGTATCAACAGCGTTGCCGTGGCAAACGGACTGGTAGCAGCGGCTGTCGAAAACAGTGATAAAGTACAGCCAGGTCAGGCGCTACTTTTTAATACATCCGGCGATTTTTTGCAGGCTTCTCCGGCGGGAGCTTTGCCCGATATGGTCGCTTTCAGCCCGGACGGTACAAAAATTCTCGCAGCCAACGAAGGCGAACCCGACGACGATTATATAAATGATCCCGAAGGCTCTGTCACTTTGATTGATATTCAGGGCGGCTATTCCAATGCCGTTGTGAAGCAAATTAATTTTCAATCTTTTAATGATAAAAAAGCTTCGCTGACCAACAGAGGCATTCGCCTGTTTGGCCCGAATGCAAGTGTGGCGCAAGACCTGGAACCCGAATACATCACCGTGACGCCGGACAACAGACGCGCTTACGTGACGCTTCAGGAAAACAACGCCGTGGCCGTCATTGACCTCAACAGCGGCAATTTACTTGACATCCTGCCACTCGGTTACAAAGATCACTGGCGCGGCGCGCCGGTATTGCAGGAATTTCGTTTGAATGAAATACAAGGTTGGCCGGATTTGGGAAGACCCGTTTATGGCGACGATATGGTAAAATTGGGCGGATTTTCCGGCTTGTGTTACGATCCGATTTCTTCCACAACTGACCAGCTTTCTTTCTGGACGGTGCCGGACAGGGGACCGAATGAAGAACCCATTTCAGGAGTGTCGGGCGCGGCGGGCGTTTTGCGTCCCTACAAATTGCCAAATTATCAGGCCAGGCTCGTGAAATTAAATTATATCAAAAGCCAGGACCGGGTTTATGTGGACGCCAATCAAATTTTTCTCACTCAAAAAGACGGCGTCACGCCAATCTCCGGAAAAGGAAACGTGCCCGGGTTTGACGAAATACCGGTCACGCGCACCGATGCGAATATTTACACCCACGCAGATTACACGGTCAATGGCGTCAATTATCACCAATTGCCTTTTGATCCTTACGGCGGTGATTTTGAAGGCGTGATTCGCGACCGCAGCGGCAATTTTTGGCTTTGCGACGAAAACCGCCCTTCTATTTATCAATTTAACCCGAACGGCGTTTTGATCGAGCGTTATGTGCCACAAGGAACTTCGCAACTAGGCACAGACCCCAAACCCGCCAATTTTTATGGCAAAGAAACGCTTCCGGCAGTTTATAGCAAAAGATGGGACAATCGTGGTTTTGAAGCCATCGCTTACGATCCGGATGAAGACATTATTTATGCTTTCATTCAATCGCCGATGGACAACCCGAATTCGACTGCCGTGCGAAATAAATCGGACGTGATCCGAATTTTGGGCATCAATCCGGCGACCGGTCAACCGGTCAAAGAATTTGTCTATTTGCTGGAGCGTAATAAATATGCCGGTTTTGGTTTGAATCGCGTTGACAAAATAGGCGACGCAGTGTATATCGGACACGGAATATTTTTGGTTTTTGAGCGCGACTCCAGCGTGCCTGCCAACGGTAACACCGGCAAAAAATACATTTTTGAAATCAATACCCGCACGGCAACCAATATTTTGGGAACGGCTCTTTCACAAAAAGCAAGTTCCTCCGGGCCAGATGATAAAACGCTCGAAATGATGTCTGCGGAAGATTTGGTTGCTGCCGGCATTCGCCCCGTTCACAAAAACAAGCTGCTTAATCTTCCCTCGATCGGTTACCTGCCGAGTGATAAAGCGGAAGGTCTGGCCCTGATTCCGGGCGGCGAATTGGTGGTATTGAACGACAACGATTTTGGCTTGGCCGGCGCGGGCATTTCCGATATTTCTTCTTTTGGAAAAATCGGTTTTAAATTCAATTATGGTTTTGACGCCAGCGACCGCAGCCCTGGCATCCAGATGCAACCCCGCCAAACACTCGGTATGTATCTGCCTGACGCAATTGCCAGCTACCAGGTGAATGGAAAAAATTATTTCCTGACAGCCAACGAAGGCGACTCGAGAGATTATGACGGTTTTTCGGAAGAAACGAGGGTGGGAAGTTTACGATTGGACGCTACGGCTTTCCCTTGGCCTACTTTTTTACAAAATAATAATGATCTGGGGCGATTGAAAACAAGCACAGCCGAAGGCGATTATGACGGCGATGGCGACGTGGACGCGATTTATTCTTTTGGCGCCCGTTCTTTTTCTATCTGGGACGAATTCGGCAATCAGGTTTATGACAGCGGCAGCGATTTTGAAATTTTTACTTCCATCGCGCTGCCCGATTTTTTTAACAGCGAAGGCGACGACAGTAAAAAATCCAGGAGCGATGACAAAGGTCCGGAGCCAGAAGGAATCACCGTCGCACAAATCAGCGGGCAGACTTACGCGTTTGTCGCACTGGAAAGGATCGGAGGATTTATAGTATACAACGTGACCAACCCATTTTATCCTTATTTTGTAAAATACGTGTACAACCGCAATTTTTCACTTTCGCCCGAAGACGATGTGAACGGCGACGTAGCGCCGGAGTGCATCATTGTCATTGATGCAGATAAAAGTCCAAGCGGCAATACGCTGGTCGTAACTTCCAGCGAGGTGAGTGGCACGGTTTCCATTTTTAATGTAAACAATGTTCCTTTCAAACCCGCGCCTTCCAAGGGCAACGGCAACTTTTCTTCCGGCGACGACAAGCCGGCTGATGTGATTACCATGATGCGCGCGTATCCGAATCCTTTTGAAAACCAGGTAGCGCTGGCATTCCACACGGCAGCAGAGGCTGATTTGGAATGGAGCCTTTCGGATGCTTTTGGGCGGACTGTAAGGAGCGGCGCGAGAGCCAAATTTGAAGCGGGATTTCACCAGTTGCAGATCAGTCAGTTGAATAATTTGCCCTCCGGCAATTATTTTCTACGCATTGTGAGCGAAGAATAAAACCAGGTACTGTCTCTGGTTAAAAAATAAGTAGAAGCGAAAAATTGAACAAGCATAGGCCCCGGCAGTTGCCGGGGCTTTTTTATTGTGCGCTCAGGCGCAATATTTTGGCTGGAAGTTTTGGCATCTTTCTCGAAATCCTGGTGCCCGACATGAAAAAATTTGTCATCGGCGAGAACTACGAACTGGTATATTTAGGCCAACCTTTGTAAAACTAAAACTCAATCTACCTTCACCATTTTCCGCCAGACCACTTCATTCGCTGATTGCAGGCGCGCCAGATAGTTGCCAGGAGGAAGCGTTGGGAGGTCAAAAGTTTCCTCCCCGCCGCCAATGTTTTTTTCAAAAATCAGATTTCCGGACAAATCGAAAAAAGTGAGCAGGCAAGGCGCATACATCTGGTTTTCAACTAAAATAAAATCTGTAAAAGGATTTGGCAGGAATTTGATTTTATCGAATGCGAAGGTAGTTTCAGCAAGGCTGCTGGTTCGTTTTTTTATTATCAGCGTATCTTTTTTCATGAAAGTAGGCAGCACCTGCTCGCGACCGTTGAGCATCAAAAATTCAAGGCAATCAAATGTAAAAGGCGCTACATCCGCGAAAATTTTGTCTTCGATAATGATAGAAATTTTAGCCAGTGTGTCGCGGTTTTTAAGCACGTTTTCGGCCCGTCCGGCGGCAGAAAATTGGATATTTCCGGGCGGAACGGTGCGCCAGATGTCCACGGCCGAAGGCGTCGCCGTCACAAACATCAAATCGCGCCGCGCCGTATCGGGTTCTATTTTTGGCTCCGAATCTTTGACCAGGCTCGCGTCATATTCGAGCCAAAGCGCCAGTCCCAAAGCCCCGGTAGGATGATTTTCGGCAATGTCGCAGACGAGCCACGCCGCCACGGTATCGCCCGGTGCAGCGGTGTCGCGGTCAAAACTCAATTCTACCAATACCTGCGCCGTCGAAAAAAGCGTGTCTTTCAATTTTGGTAACCAGAGAGTGGGGGGCGGATCGGCCGTATTTTGATTTTTTTCATGATTCAATTTAATCGCATCCAAATCAAAATCATCTACAAAACCGTCGCCGTTGCAATCCGCAAAACCGGCATTGACCAGACTGACCGGCAGCGAATCCGGCCAGGATAAAAAAAGCTGCGGCGACCAGTCTATGGATTGCACATCGCGCGGTGCAAACTCTTTAAAATATTGAATACCAATGGGTAAGAGATCATAATGATTGCACGCGCCGTCATTATTGGCGTCGCCGGGAAAAAGTATCATCGGGCGCTGCGCCGTCAGCAATGCCGCGGCGGTTTGCAGGATCAGCCAGGTACAAAGAATTTTCATATTTACCCGATCATTTAAAATCATGTCTAAATTTACGCCACTTGCTGTCTTTTTAAAAATTCATTTCTTCCGCAAATCACAAAACCGTGTATAGACTCAAAAATTCATCCCTGTACTTTCGCCTGAAGTGGCTTTTTCTTTTTTTAATACTGGGCAGCGCCTGCGGCGAAGCAGATACTGCGCAGACAATAATTGCAAATACCGGAGAAACGGAGGAAAAAATACCGCTCGCCGATACCGGGAAAGTGTCTGCAAAAACGGATGAAACTTTTTCAATAGAGTACCTGATGGGAAAATTTGACCCGGAACGACATCCCGATTTTGTAAAAGTGGATAAAAAATATGCCGACGACGATCAAAAATTGCTGCGCAAAGATGCTTACGAAGCATTTTTAAAAATGAGAGAAGCGGCGCTAAAAGACGGCATTGAATTGAAAATACTTTCTGCTACGCGGAATTTCAATCGTCAAAAAACGATTTGGGAAGCAAAATGGAACGGCAGCCGGCTGGTGGAAAATCAAGACCTATCGAAAACAATTCCCAATCCGGAAAAACGTGCCTTGAAAATTTTGGAATACAGCTCCATGCCCGGCACTTCGCGCCACCACTGGGGCACTGACATTGATTTGAATTCGCTCGAACCTGCTTATTTTAAATCGGGCACAGGAAAAAAAATCTACGCCTGGCTATCAGAAAATGCTGCGACTTTTGGCTATTGCCAGCCGTATTCGCCGAAAGGCGAAGACCGCCCTTTTGGTTACAATGAAGAACAGTGGCATTGGTCGTATATGCCGGTGGCAAAAAAGCTCACCGATCTGGCAGAGCGCTCGCTCAAAAACGAAATGATAAGCGGGTTTTTGGGCGCAGAAACAGCGTCCGGAATTGATGTCGTCAGCAAATTTGTACTCGGTATCAATCCTGCCTGCCGCTGAGACCGTTTGTTTTTATCATACTCAAAATACCCTCCACATAGTCGCGGCTGTTGGAAAGGCGCGGCACTTTTTGCTGCGCGCCTAATTTTCCGCGCGACTTCATCCATTCATAAAAAGTACCCTGCGGGGCGGCGTGCAGGCGCAGACACTCAAGCGCGAGATTATTAAAGCGTTTGGCTTCGTAATCGGAGTTTACTTTTTGCAGATTTTGATCCAGGCATTCTGCAAAAACGTCCGTGCTGTGCGGCGATTTTTCAAATTCAATGATCCATTCGTGACCGCCTTTGTCCTCACCTTTTTCAAAAAAAACGGGCGCAACGGTATATTCTTTGACGACGGTATTCAGTTCCGAGCAGGTCATTTGGAGTGCTTTGTCGGTATTTGCCACCATCACTTCTTCACCGAATGCATTGATGAATTGTTTGGTACGGCCGGTTATTTTCAGCTTGTACGGATGTGTGGAGGTAAACATGACCGTATCGCCGATTTTGTAGCGCCACAAGCCGGAGTTGG
>CALMIT010000719.1 GCA_937864255.1 uncultured Saprospiraceae bacterium | reverse complement strand
GTACCATTTTCAATCCAATCGCGCAGCCAGCCTTCGTGCTTGTCGAGCGGGAGATACCAGTGCGCAGTTTTTTTCAAAACCGGCGTAGCGCCGCTCAAAGTGGAGCGCGGATTTATCAGGTCGGTCGGATTGAGCGAGGAGCCGCAGCGCTCGCACTGATCGCCATATGCTTCGGGATTGCCGCATTTCGGGCAGGTACCGACGATGTAGCGGTCGGCTAAAAATTGCTGCGCTTCTTCGTCGTAATACTGCTCGCTTTCCTGCTCCGTGAATTCGCCTTTTTTATACAATGTTCTAAAAAAGTCCTGCGAAGTTTCGTGGTGCAGCGGCGAGGAAGTGCGGTGATAGATGTCGAAAGAAATCCCGATTTTTTCAAAAGTATCTTTAAAAAGGCTGTGGTATTTGTCAATAATTTCCTGCGGCGTGATACCTTCTTTTTTGGCTTTCACGGTGATGGCAGCGCCGTGCTCGTCGCTCCCGCAAATGAAAACCACTTCTTTGTCCATCAATCGCAAAAAGCGCACAAAAATATCCGCAGGCAGGTATGCGCCGGCCAAGTGACCGATGTGCAAAGGTCCGTTGGCGTAAGGCAGCGCCGAAGTCACAAGGTATCGTTTGGGTGCTGTCATGTTTTTTGACATGTATGATTTTTGATGCGTAATATTTTATTTCCACGTTTGAAATAAAAACGAGCGGCAAAAGTACAGGAAAGGAAAAGTATTTTAGGCAGGTAAAAGTCTCAATTTCAAAATCGGGCAGTTTTTAAAAAAGAAAACCGCCCCGCGTACAACGCACACGGGGCGGCGATGTGAAAAAAAAATCAAAACTAAAACCTCAAATTTTTTCGAATTTCACGATGTCAGTACCGCCGTCGCCTCCGCTCACGTGATCAAAGTACATCAAAGAAAGATCCAGTTGAATGATACGCCAGTCTTCTTCGAGTTCTTCCAGGGCGCTCGGATGAACGCCAGGAAAATTCATGACAAATTTTTGTACGCCGCTGTCGGTAAAAGAGCGCCAGATACCGCGGTAAGTGTCGCCGGCACGTACGGCCAGCAGTGTGCCGTCGTTTTGAAATTCAAAAACAAAGGCTGAAAAATGACCGGTCTCGTCTTTTTTGTCAAAAAAGTAAGTCACCTTCCAGGCTCCCGAAGCAGGCGAGACAATATTCGGGCCGCCGGAGTTGTCATCATGTGAGCGACGACAGGAAGCGGTCATTCCCGCTAAAATGACGAACAGAAAAAGCAGACTAAAACAGTTTTTGAAATGGCACATAATTTTGTTTTTTGAAAGTTGAAAAATACTTCCCACAACACAAAAGAGCTGTCCGCCCGACTTTTTTCAAAAAAATACCCGCCGGACGGGAAAAATGCCGCCCCGGACGAGAAAGAAATATTTGTCTGACAGGTGTATCCGCGGCCGTTTTTTTGCGTCTTTTATATTTGAAAAAATAAAAATCGGAGTGGCGCTTTGAAAAGCCATCTCACGATTTGTTTTAATTTCACACCCGAATTTTTAGTCAAAAAGGAAAATGCGAATCATAGCTGACAGCGGCTCTACAAAATCCGAATGGGCAATTCTTTCCCCCTCGAGAGGCGACGTGACTTTAAAAATGTTGCAGGGGTTGAATCCGTACCTGCAATCTATTGAGCAGATTGAAACGACCATCCGGCAAATCGCCGACTGTCGGCCTGTGGGATTTCATTTTTACGGACCGGGATTTGGCTCGAGTGAAAACAGGGCGAGCCTGCATATTGCGCTCAAAAAAATTTTCCCCGACGTGCGTTACGTGGAAGTGGAAACGGACATCATGGGCGCTGCGCGCGCGCTTTGCCAGCGCAAAGAAGGTATCGTGGGCATTCTCGGCACCGGCTCCAATGCTGCTTTTTACGACGGCGAGCAGATCGTGCGGCAACACGGCGGCTACGGATTCATTTTGGGCGACGAAGGCAGCGGCGGCGTGATGGGCAAGAAGTTGTTGCAGGATTTTTTAAATGGAAAACTCCCCCCGTCTATCCGAAAAAATCTGGTGGAATTGTACAATCTGCACGAAAAAACGCTGCTCAAACGCATTTATAAAGAACCGTTTCCGAACAGATACCTGGCTTCTTTTGCGCCTTTCCTGCACACCCACCGCAAAAATCCACACATCAGAAAACTGCTCGAAAATCATTTTAAGAGCTATTTTCAAAACACGCTTTTCGCTTTTTCCGATTTTAAAAACAAGCCATTTCATCTGATAGGCTCGGTGGCCTGGCATTTTCAGGATGAAATAAAAGGTGTGGCGGAAAAAATGAATCTGCGTCTCGGCTTGATTGAAAAAAGTCCCATCGAAGGGTTGATCCAATACCATACTTCCTGATTTTTTTTTGAAAAAATTGTGCTATGCCGTCCCCAAAAATGACCACAGAATCTCCTTCCAATTTTGACAAGCTCGAAAAAATGACTATCGGCGAACTGCTGCGCAACGCCAACGCCGAAGACAAAACCGTGCCCTTTGCCGTAGAAAAAGCTATCCCGCAAATCGAACGGCTCGTGGAAGCAATCGTGTCAAAAATGGAGACGGGAGGCCGCCTGTTTTACATCGGCGCTGGCACCAGCGGCAGGCTGGGCATTGTAGATGCTTCC
>CALMIT010000718.1 GCA_937864255.1 uncultured Saprospiraceae bacterium | reverse complement strand
AAAATAAAGTCTGAAAAAGGGGGTGAGTTTTCCGGTAAACATGGCTCAAAATACACCGTGCCGGCTAACGCGCTGACAGACGAAACTGGAAAAATTGTGGAAGGCGACGTCACGATACATTACCGCGAAATGCACGATTATGTTGATTTTTTTGTTTCCGGTATTCCGATGACTTATGATTCCGCCGGAAAACAGTATCAATTTGAAAGCGCAGGAATGGTGGAAATTTTTGCCGAAATGGAGGGCAAACGCCTAAATATCAGCCCGGAAAATCCTATAAAAGTAGAGCTGATAACTGAATTGAGCCGTTCACGCGACACCGAAGTTCCCAAATACAATATTTACAAACTTTCCGGTGAAGAAAGGAACTGGACTTACCAGGATGTGGAAAATATACAGAAAGTAGAAAAATTGGGACTTGAAGAGGATAAAGCAATTCCGGTTCACGGCAATTATGGCGAGGAGTTATCAAATGAAATTACAAGTTTAGAACAAGCATTGCCCAAGCCGGTCCAACCTGTGAAGCCACAAAAGGCAAACGGCAGCAGTTTTGTGTTTGATTTCAAGTTTACGAAAGACGATTTTTTGAAAAATGATCAACTGTCCGGCGCCGAAAGTGAGCGACTTTTCAAAAATTTTGAAGGCGCTCTCTGGCAGGTAAAGCCGGGTGAAAATGTTTCTGCTTCCGATTTGAAAAAGAACTGGGAAGACGCATCAATACGTCCTTTGAACAACCAGGATTTTGAATTGACGCTGGTCAATAAAGGTGAGCCGTTCAAAGTAATAGTGAACCCGGTGATTTCCGGTGAGGCTTATCAGGATGCTATGGACAAATATGATTTGTTGTTGGCTCAGTATAATGAAGATTTGAAAAATTGGCAGACAGAGTTTAATAGTCGAATGGCTGCCATTGAAAAGCGATTTGGTACTCAGACGACAAGCGACGAACGATTGGCAGAGACCGGTTTTGAGCGGGTGCGGATCACCAATAAATTTGCCATCACCAGTTTTGGTATCTGGAATTGTGACCATCCTTATTTGCCGGAAGGCGAATCGGTAAACGGAAATTTTGTTGATGAAAACCAGCATAAGTATGATAATCACACTGCTTATATGGTGGACAAATCAAAAAATACTTTAGTGAGATTTTACGCGACGGAAGGCGCGCAAGTACGCTACAATGAAAAATCAGAAAACATGATTTGGGTAGTTACGCCACAAAATCAGTTGGCGATTTTTAGACCGGAAGAATTTGGAAAAATCGAGAATTTAAAAGAAGAAAAATTCACTTTTCTGATGGACATTTCTGACAATCCGGTTACTTCCGAAGAAGACATTCGAAAAATTCTGCATTTTTAATAGTCCTGTAAACTAACCAATAATCCGCTATGAATCCTCCACGGCTCCCCGCCTGGAGGATTTTTTTTATCTGAAAGGGTAGTATGGAAAAATTTCCCCGGCGCGGAATTTATCTCTGTCTTTCGGCAATTCCAAAAATCCGTCCGCATCCACTAGATTGGACAAATCGCCGGAGCCATTTCCGACAATCGGCTTGGCATTTAGTTTGGACTCTGCTCCCGGAAAAGTTTTAACCTGTAAAAAATAAGTCAGATCGGGTTTGAATTCAAAATTGTCGCTCAGGACAGCAGCTTCCGGCGAAAAATCCGCCGCCTGGAATTTTTTTTTATACCAAGGCAGGAAATAGCGAATCGCGCACATAAAAGTGGAAACAGGATTGCCGGGAAATGCAAAAACTACTTTTTCGTTTCCTTTTTTGCCAAACCAAAAAGGCTTCCCGGGTCTTTGGCTGACTTTGTGAAAAAGCAGTTCGATGCCCGCCGATTCCAGCGTTTGAGGAATAAAATCAAATTGTCCCATTGATACGCCCCCGCTCAAAACCAACACATCATATTTGTCAGTCAATGCTTTCAATTCTTGCTCGATAATTTTTTGATTATCAGGAAGATGCGCCAGATCGCAATGAATCCCGTTTTGTTGTAAAAAAGCCCGCACGCTCCAATTATTCGATTTGCGGATTTGATGGGAGAGCGGTCGTTCTTCAATTTCTACCAGTTCGTCGCCATTTGAAATCACAACTATTGCAGGCAATTTTTTTACCAGCAACTTTGACTTTCCCACGGTGGCACATACGCCGATTTCTGCCGGAGAAATAAGTTTTCCAGTTGCGATTAACACTGCCGATTCTTTTTTGTCTTCTCCTTTCCGGTGAATATTCTGACCCGGTTTTACATTTTCCAAATTTATCTGAAACCCGTCGTTTTTCTGATCCAGGTCTTCATATCTGATCACCGTGTCAGCATTTTCGGGCAGTATAGCGCCGGTCATTATTTCGATGCAGTTTTCAGGATTTTGCAGGATCAACTGAGCGCTGCCGGCGGCAGCCAAATTTTCCTTTTTAAAAAATCTGCGACCGCTTTGAAATTCCTCAAATTTTATGGCAATACCGTCCATCGTAACCCGGTCGAAGGGCGGAAAATCACGATCCGCATAAATATTTTCAGCCAATATCCGGTTTATCGCATTTTCGATCCCGACCCGTTCGGTTCCTTTTTCCAACTCAGTATCCAGAATAATTTCGGTTGCCCGCTCTACGCTTATCATTTCTTTTTAATTTAAAAACCAAAACTTGTTTCCGCAAATTTAGACGGGATTTGTATTTTGCAGCTCCTAACCAAAATTAATTCCCTACTTAAAATTTGTTTATGCAAACGCGACTTTTCTGCACAGTTGTGCTCTTACTCCTATTTACCTGTACCGCAAAAACACAATCCAAAATGGATAGAGTAGAATCACTTTTATCACAAATGACCCTGGAAGAAAAAGTGGGGCAAATGACCCAGGTAGCTGTTGACCTGATAATGGAAGGCGAACCTTATAATATGAAATTGCCGCTGAAAATCCAGCCGGATAAGTTGGAGAAGGTTGTAAAAAAATACAAAGTCGGTTCTATTTTGAATACGCCCTCCGGCGTTTATGTCGGCAGAAAACAGTGGCACGAAATCATGCAGGCTATTCAAAATACCGCCGCAGAAAACCGCCTGAAAATTCCGGTTTTGTATGGTATTGATGCAATTCACGGCGCTAATTATTGCGAGGGCGCGACGCTTTTTCCGCAGCCGGTTGCCATGGCGGCATCCTGGAATCTTGACCTTGCAAAACGAATCGCCGAAATCACGGCTTATGAAGCGAAGTCGGCTTCTTTTCACTGGAATTTTTCGCCCGCAATGGA
>CALMIT010000717.1 GCA_937864255.1 uncultured Saprospiraceae bacterium | reverse complement strand
TTGGCAGTGTAAACTTTCAGGCGCACGACATTCTCGTCGTCTTTGCCGGCTTTGCCATTGTTGAAATTATTTCTTGTAAAAAATATTTCCTTGTCTTTGCCCAAAAAAGTGACGTTGGCGTCGTGAAATTTGGAATTCAGTTTGCCGGAGAACTTTTCGGGACGCGCATAAACGAGTTCGCCGCAGGCGCCGTCGTCAGCTTTTTTCACCTCTTTGTATTCCACAAAATACAACTCGAGGAAAGGATTGCCCGTCCAGGTATGTTTGCGATCCACCACCGCGCCGCGGTCGCGGTCGGAGGCGAATACGATACCGTTTTCATAATAATTTGGACCGAAATCATCCAGATCGGAATTAAAATCAAGGTGTTTGACCTCAAAAATTCCGGCATTTTTTGACATGAGTTCCTGCTCATAATCGCAGGCTCTGGCGAGATATTGTCCCCGCAAGTCGTCGGGTACTTGCTCAATGTATTGATTAAACCACTCTCTGGCGAGTTCGCATTTGCCGTTGCGCTGAAGCATTTGCCCGTAGTACAATTTTGTCACCGGCTCGGCTTCGGGCAATCGAACCACCTGCCCATACCAAAACTCTGCATTTTGCGCATCGCCGATTTTCCTGTAACATTCGGCAATATTGATTTTTGCTTCCGCCACGTCTTCTTTTTCCAAAACCTGGTTGTAAATTTCAATAGCCTCAACGTAGCTCAGGTCGTCCATTTTCTTTTTTGCGTATTTCAGTTTTGCACTTTGCGCATTCAAACCTACCACAGCAAAAAGTACCAGGACTAAAGGGAGTAATTTTCTGGAACACATAATGCAGATTTATTTTAGGATTATGGGATTGTAATTTTTTATGCAATCAAATTTTCAGCTTTGGGGCTTATCTAAATTTTGATGGGTTTTGAAAATAATATCACAGGCAACCCATTCCGGTTTTCTCTCGTGCAAAAATAACCAAGTATATTTTAAGTCCTTAAAAGTTAGTCGGTTTTGTATTGAAAAATATTTTAATACAAATAATTTTAAAAATAACGAGGCGTAACGATCTTCTTGGTTTTAAAATTAAATTCATAACCGAGGAAAAGTTCGAAAGAGCCGTAAGTCACGGTGTTCAAATCATTGAGCGGGTAGTCGTAGGCTGCTCCGATCCTGATACCATTGCTCATGAACCACGAAGCCCAGATATCGCCTGAATCGAATGAACTGAGTTTTTGGTCGTCGGAACCTTTTTGGAATGCTTCCAAGGCAGATCTGAAAGAAGCGCCCACCCAAAATGTTTCGTAAAAAAGAAACGAAAGGTCTATGTCAAATTCGGTAGGTGCGCCGATATT
>CALMIT010000716.1 GCA_937864255.1 uncultured Saprospiraceae bacterium | reverse complement strand
ACAAAGATTCCGGGTAAACCGCCTGCCCGCTGTAATGATATTGCGTGCCATTCAAACGAAAATGCAAGCCGTCAAAACCGGGCAAGCGCGCACCGAGCGGCACGGGGAAGGAAAACTTTTCGGACAAAACAGGCTGACAGAGATCGAGTGCAAAAGCATAGTTTTTTCTAAAAAATTCATAATCATTGACTACGATGGGCATTAATTGAGTAGCCAGCATCCACCCGGTCGTATTGTCCCAAAGACAGCGCACTTTTAGCCAGGCTTTACCTTTCCGCTCCTCAATTTGTACCATTTCACCAAAAATCAACTGCGAAATCATTTCCGAAGCGTGAGCCGGGGTGGCACGAATGGCAGCGGTACTAACAGGGCAGATAGCAAACATCCGGGAAATTTATTGTGGCATAGAAGTTAAGAGACAAAAAAAATCAATCAAAAGAAAAAGCACTTCGTTTGTAAAACCTGCGTCGAAGAGCGTGACTTTTCACCAAAAACCATTTTTGGCAAAAGCTTTGCCCAAAAATAAAAAGATTAGAAAGACATAGGATTTGCAATGGTCATTATTTTACTTTTACCTTTGCCGGTCTCGAAAACAAATTGTAAAAAATCAATTTTCATATCTGATTCAGCATGAAGCATTTTGTCCTGTTCTCACTTTTCATCTGCCTTTGCGCGAAAAATTTTGCTCAAGATCAGCATTTCACCCAATTTTACGCGGCGCCGCTGACACTCAATCCGGCCTTGACGGGCGCTTATGACGGCAGGTTTCGTTTTTCAGGAATTTACCGCGACCAATGGCGCGGCACACTTGATAATCCTTACGTCACTTTTGCCGCCATGCTGGATGTGAAATTTCCACTCGAATTTTACAGCTCAAAATATAAAGACGCGGCGGCTATCGGGCTACTTTTTTATAATGATAAAGTGACCGGCATTGACTTTAATACCAACCAGATTTTGCTTTCCGGCGCGTATCACAAATCGCTGAGTCAGAATAATTCACAGTTTCTTTCGCTCGGATTTCAGGCAGGATTGGGGCAGCGCAATATCAATTACGAAGATTTTACTTTTGAAGACCAGTTTAACGGCACCGACGGATATTCAAATCCTTCGCGTGAAAATTTGCCCTCCAATAATTTTTCATTTTCGGATTTTTCGCTGGGCTTGAATTACACGGTGAAACCGACCCGCAATACTTCTCTTTTTGCGGGAGTGGCCATGTTTCACGTATTTGAACCGCTGGTTTCTTTTTTTCCCGCGGATGATATTACAAACTACGAAGGCAGCAAATTGCTGAAAAAATACGTGGCGCACGTCAGCGCCAGTTTTCCTATTGCCGACAAAATTTCTCTACTGCCCCGCATCGTAGCCATGCAGCAAGGACCGCATTTTCAGGTAAATGCCGGCACTAATTTTCGCATTCTGTTTAATGACTACAACGGCACTGCGTTGCACCTGGGCGGATGGGCGAGACCTGTCGGAAATTATGACGATTCTTTTTCGCTTGACGCAATTATTATCATGGCAGGATTGGAATACAACAACGTACTTTTCGGGCTGAGCTATGATGCCACATTCAGCGATTTGAAATC
>CALMIT010000715.1 GCA_937864255.1 uncultured Saprospiraceae bacterium | reverse complement strand
CAGCCATTATCGAAAACCCGATTCTTTCAAATTTTGTGGAAGGTCTGTCGGTATTGGAATACTTTATTTCCACGCACGGTGCGCGTAAAGGTCTCGCGGATACTGCGTTGAAAACAGCCGACGCGGGTTATCTCACCCGTCGTTTGGTGGACGTTTCTCAGGATGTGGTTATCATGGATGAAGATTGTAACACGCTGAGAGGCATCACGACTACCGCATTTCGCGACGGCGACAAGGTTATCGAAAATCTGCCGAGCCGTATTGCGGGCAGATATTTGTTGCACGACGTTTACCATCCTGTAACCGATGAGTTGATTTTGCCGGCAGGCGAATTTATAGACGAGAAGATGGCCGAGTACATGGAAAAAGAGGGCGTTGAAGAAGTGACCATCCGCTCGGTACTCACCTGCGAAACCAAACGCGGCGTATGTACCAAGTGTTATGGCAAAAACCTCGCTACCGGACGTGTTACCGAGCAGGGAGACGCCGTAGGAATCATTTCGGCGCAATCCATCGGCGAGCCGGGTACACAGTTGACCCTGCGTACTTTCCATACGGGTGGTACAGCCATCGTTGGAAAATCCGAATCAGAAATCATTGCCAGGTTCAACGGTATTGTGGAGTTTGACAGTTTGAAAGCTGCTGCTTACACAAGTGAAGCCGGAGAAAAATACGATGTCAATTATTCCAGAACCTGCGAGGTCAAAATTTTGGAGCCGAAAACCAATCGTATTCTTTTTGCCAATCACGTGCCTTATGGTTCTATTCTTTATATAAAAAATGGACAGGAAGTAACCAAAGGCGACCGCATTTGTAGCTGGGACCCTTTCAATGCCGTCATTATTTCCGAGTTTTCGGGAGTAGCTCAATTTGACAGTATTGAGGAGGGCGTCACTTACCGCGTAGAGCGCGACGATGCGACCGGCTATGCTGAAAAAGTAATCATCGAATCGAAAAATAAACGTAAAATTCCTGTCATTAAAATCGTAAGCCCCGAAGGAGAAGAGTTGCGCAGCTACACGCTGCCGGTGGGCGCTTACATTTCTATAGACGACAATGACGAGGTGACTGCTGGACAAACCATTGTGAAGATTCCGAGAAAGATGGGTAAAATCCAGGATATCACCGGTGGTCTTCCGAGGGTGACCGAACTTTTCGAGGCGCGCAATCCTTCCAACCCGGCTATCGTGGCGGAAATTGACGGGGTTGTAAACTTTGGAAAAATCAAAAGAGGTAACCGCGAGTGTATCATTGAAGCCAAAGACGGGCAGGTGCGCAAATACCTGATTCCGCTTTCAAAACACGTATTGGTGCAAGACGGAGACTTTGTGCGCGCAGGTATGCCGCTTTCTGACGGTTCTATCGCGCCGAAAGATATTCTTTCGATACAAGGGCCTTTTGCGGTGCAGCAATACCTGGTGAACGGCATTCAGGAGGTTTACCGCTCGCAGGGTATTACTATCAACAATAAACACATCGAGGTAATCGTGCGCCAGATGATGCGCCGTGTGGAAATAATTGATCCGGGCGATACGACTTTCCTCGAAGGCGAGGCAGTAGAGAAGTACGATTTTCTGGAGCAAAACGACTGGATTTTTGACAAAAAAGTCGTGACCGATCCGGGCGAGAGCGGCCGATTGAAAGCCGGTCAGATTGTTACGCTCCGTCAGTTGCGTGAAGAAAATTCCTATTTGAAACGTAACGACAAAAAACTCGTACAATACCGCGATGCCATCGCTGCTACTTCGATGCCGATTTTGCAGGGTATCACCAAATCATCGCTCGGTACGGAAAGCTGGATTTCGGCTGCTTCGTTCCAGGAGACGACCAAAGTACTCAGCCAGGCTGCCATCGCTGCCAAAAAAGACTTTTTGCAGGGCTTGAAAGAAAATGTGATTGTGGGCAAAAAGATACCGGCAGGAACGGGGGCACGGCATTTCGAAAATCTTTTTGTTAC
>CALMIT010000714.1 GCA_937864255.1 uncultured Saprospiraceae bacterium | reverse complement strand
GTCTCCGACAGAAAAAACCGCTTCGGCTATTTTCCAGATTACCCGCCTTAAAAAGCGCAGCAGTCAAAAATGCTGCCCCTTGTGCCGCCTGTAGCCTCAACAAAATAGATCGCGCAAGGTGAAAAGTTGGATTGAGTTTTTAAATTTTCTGTCCGCGCGGCGTCTCCGTCAGGGACGCTGCGCCACGCAGTGGCTACATATTTTCCGCACCCTCCGAAAATATACTTAGCTATTCAAACGCTTTCTCCGCGAGCAACTTATTCGCTACTGCGCCGGCCACTTATGTGGAAAGATGAAACCTAAGCTATCCTGATTAAAGTGAATATCAGTATTCCGATCATGATGGTTGTGTAAATCAGCTTGTTGTGTTTTGCCAGCCAGTTGGGGAGGTAGATGTCAAAATTGGCTCTGGTGGAATCCGAATATTTGCGCGCCAGGATCGTCAGAGGACAATAAAGCCGGAAAATCAATAAAACGATTCCTTCGAGGACGACCAGCCCGTAACCTATCCAAAGCCAGATGTCTATTTTGTTGACAATGACCGCGTACAGCATGTAAAAGATGACCACATTAAAAAATATCCATACCAGGGTATGAATGATTTTGATGGTTATGAGCTTACCGGCATCTGTCATGGTTTGCTTTTTATTCGTAAATAACTCCTTTTATTAAGTTTCCACCCACACCTCCTTTAATCCCAATAAATCGTCACTCGCCATTTCTCACGTTCTTTCAATAATCGTCGTCACGGCCATGCCGCCGCCGGCGCAAAGCGTGACCAGCCCGGTGCGCAGATCGCGGCGTTCGAGTTCGTCGAGGAGGATGCCGAGGAGCATGGCGCCGGTAGCGCCAAGCGGATGTCCGAGCGCGATAGCGCCGCCGTTTACGTTGATTTTATCGTCGGGGATGCCGAGGTCTTTTTGAAATTTCAGCACGGGCGAGGCGAAGGCTTCATTCATTTCCCAGAGGTCAATGTCGGCGGGCGTCATACCGGCTTGCTGCAATGCTTTTTTTGCGGCGGGTGTGGGGCCGGTGAGCATGATGGTCAGTTCGGACCCGACGGCGGCAAAACTATGCACCTTTGCACGCGGGCGCAGTTCCAGTATTTCGCCCGCCGCTTTGTCGCCGAGCAATACGGCGGCGGCGCCGTCTGCCCGCCCGCTTGAAGTGGCTGCCGTGGGCCGGTGTTGAATTTTTTCCACTGCG
>CALMIT010000713.1 GCA_937864255.1 uncultured Saprospiraceae bacterium | reverse complement strand
GTGGGTCCGAATCCGCCCGCTGCGGTCGGCGGCACAGCGCCGATGTTAGGCTCCGTTTGCACGATTTCGTTCTTCATCGTATTGCCGGTAATTTGGAAAATACCTTTTGAAGTCAAAGCGGCGGGGGAAGTCTGATTCACTTCCACGTTCCAGATGCCGGACACCGTGCTTTCGGATTGCGTGTAAGTGCCGCGCAATTCGATTTTGGCGCCCTGGCTGTCATACTGCTCCACGAGGTAAGTGAAATCGGCATTGAACTGAGCGAAAATGCTGTCGGTGTCAAACAGCGTGACCAGCAACGGCGCTACGTTTGCGCCTGAAGACTGCCATTTTGTGCCTTGCAAAGCGACTGCGCAAGCCGAACAGGAACCACCGCAATCCACGCCGGTTTCGTCGCCGTTTTGGATGCCGTCGGTGCAGGTAGCTGTCGGTTCATCGTCCTTTTCGCAAGAAGATGAAGTTACCGATATTCCGACGCCGATTGAAAGTGCGAGAAAGAAAAACAATAGTTTTTTCATGGTTAAAAAAGTTTTTACGGTTTAAAAAATTAGTCTTGATCTGTTTAAAAATTACATTTTTTTCAATTGCATTTTGTTGATTTTGCCCGTATCGTTTTTGGGCAATGCTTCCAGAAAAACGACCGATTTTGGCACTTTGAATTTTGCGAGATGCTGTTTGCAAAATTCGATTAATGCGCTTTCCGATAATCCGGTTTGGGATTTTTTTACTACAAATGCCCGGCCGGATTCTCCCCATTTTTCATCCGGTATGCCGACCACGGCAACTTCCGACACATCCGGGTGGCTTAAGATAATACGTTCAATTTCAGCGGGATACACGTTTTCGCCGCCGCTGATGTACATATTTTTGATACGATCCACCACGTACAGATAACCTTCCTCGTCTTCGCGCACCATGTCGCCCGTGTGAAACCAGTCGCCGGTCAGATTTTTTTCGGTGGCTTCTTTATTTTCCCAGTAGCCGGGCGTCACCATCGGCCCGCGCAGCAACAGTTCGCCGGGTTGATTGGGCGCGCAGGGCTGCCCCTTTTCGTCCGTGATTTTTATTTGTACATAAAAATTCGGACGGCCGATGCTGCCTTTTTTCCTGACGGCGTCGGATTGGTGGAGCGAGGTCAGATTCGGTCCGACCTCGGTCATGCCGTAACCCTGCCGCACCGGAACGCCTTTCGCGTGCCATTTTTCAATCAAAGGAATCGGAAGCGGCTCGCCGCCAACAATGATGTACAATAATTTGGAAAAATCCGCCTGCTCGAAATCCGGCAAATCCGCCATCATTTTGAGCATGGTCGGTACGCCCATAAAAATCGTACAGCCTTCTTTTTCAATGAGCTGGAGCACCGTTTCCGGGTCAAATTTTTTGACCATGCAGGTGTAAGCGCCGTGGTGTAAAAAGGGAGTGACCAGCACATTCCAGCCGCCCGTGTGAAAGGGCGGCATACAATTTACACTGCGACTTTCCTGGTTTACGATGAGCGACATCGCGGTGTTGATGCTGTTCCAAAAAAGCATTTTATGGCTGTAAATCGCGCCTTTCGGAAAGCCCGTCGTGCCGGAGGTGTAAAGGATAAAAACCGGATCGTCCTCATCACATTTCACCGTTTCGAAAACGTCGGGCGCGCGCGGCGGCTTTGCGCACAAGCCGGCGATGACGTCAATTTTGAAACGAAAAGGAATATTTTCAAACGCGGGCGCAGCTTTTATCAAATCGGCAAATTTCTCTTCCCACAAAATCAGTTTCGGCGTGGCGTTTTTTAGCAAATAATCAATTTCCGAACTCGTGAGGCGGTAATTCAGCGGCACCAAAATGAAACCGCCTTTCTGAGCGGCAGCGAAGAGTATGATGTATTCGATACAATTTTCGGCGATGACGGCGATGCGGTCGCCTTTTTCCAGTTTGTGATCTTCGGCGAGGTGTCTGGCAAGCCTGTTTGCAAAAGCATTCAAAGCACCGAAAGTCAGCGTCCGCTGCGTTTCAAATTCCTTGACCGCCACTTTTTCGTGGCTGTACAGCGCCCATTTTGCAAACCAGTCTTGTTGATACAATTCGCTCATAATTTTGTTTTTACCACCTGAATGCCGCCGATGCAAAAGCAAGTCCCCCGCCCGATCCGAGAAAAAAGACCAAGTCGCCCTTTTTCAATTTTCCTTTTTCATGTGCGTCGTTCAGCGCCATCGGTATGCAGGCCGAACCCGTATAACCATGCATCACCGTATGCGCTTTCTCGGACGGAAGATTTAATCGGTTCATCGTTTCGCGAATGCTATTTATGTTGATTTGGGTTATAAAAAAATGATCCACGTCAGAGGGCTGGATTTGAATGCGCTGACATAGATTACCAATCATGCCCGTCCACATGTCCGGGTTCAGTTCTTTCGGAAATTTTTTGACAAATTTCAATTGATGGTCGTGCCGGTCTAGCACTTCGGCGGTAGTCGGCTCGTGCGCTCCGCCCGCATAAATGCCCATCCAGTCGTAATATTCGCCTTTGCTGATCAACTGGCTGGCAAGAAAACCGCCGTTTTCGTTTTCTTTTTTTGCCAGCACCACCGCGCCTGCCCCGTCGGCAAAAAGCGTGGCTGTTTTTTTATCCGCCAGGTTTAAAAATTTGCTCATGGCATAAGCGCCGACGACCAAAACGTGGCGATAATTCGCATCGGCGGCGATGTATTTTGCGCCTGTGTCCAGCGCGGTGACAAAGCCCGCGCAGGCAGTATTCAGGTCGAATGTACCGGCGTTTTTTGCGCCGAGGCGGTATTGTACCACGGCGGCGGTGGAGGGCGAAATAAATTCGGGCGTGTCGGTGGCGATAATGATCAAATCCAAATCCGCCGCTTCGATGCCCGCCCGTTCGAGCGCCTGGCGCGCCGCTTTTTCAGCCAGGAAAGCCGTACTTTCCGAGTCGGAGCACCAGCGGCGCTCGTAAATTTCCACGTTTTGGCGCAGCCAATTGTCCACGTCCTCGCCGTACAACTCGTTGAAATAGCTGTTGGGAACAACTTTTTCGGGCGCAAAAGCGCCGACGGAAAGAATGGCTGCTCGTGGCATTTAAAAATATTTGTAAGAATGATTTCAGAAGGCAGTTTTTATTATAAGCCCCTTGTTTTTTGCCTTATTTAATTTGGAAGTGAAAATAGCCGGGCGGTTTTTTATTTTTTCCAAGTCGCGATTTTTTTTCGGCTTTGACTTTCTATTGAAAATTCCGAAAACCGCTTTTTAAACCATTGAAAAACAAATACTTGAAGGTTTGAAAAAGCGGGTTGGACTTTTGGGCTGACTGCCAAAATTTTACTCCGTACTATTTTAAAAAATACCGGATGCCCCGGTTTACTTCGTCCGCTTTTTCCCAGTTTACGAAATGTCCGCAATCGGGCAGGAGCGTGAGTTGGCTGCCGAATATTTTGAGGTGTCCGGCGCGGGCGATTTCGGTGGCGGTCTGATTCGGGTGCAAAAACGGGTTGGGAATCAGCGCGTCGTTCAGTCCGAAAAAAATCAGGACAGGTAGGCGCAGCAAATGCAGCCGCTCAAAAACGGGCGCTTCGAGCATCGCCGACACATTTTTAGGAATCATCCGGCAGTAATAGTCATAAGCCGCCGCCTCTTTTCTGAGCTGCATTCTTTCCGCAATGAGCCGCTCCGCGTCATTCGGAAAACGGAAAAAATTATTTTCAAAATTCTGCCGGATTTGCTCCTCGGAGGCTGCTTTCAATAGCAGCGGCTGGTAAACGCCGCCAAACCACATTTTTTCCGCCTCTGAAAATTTTTCAAAACCCGCCGGCGCGAGCAGGATTAATTTTTTTAAAAAACCGGGAAAATTCAGCGCAAAAGTCACCGCAATTTGTCCGCCCATCGAATGCCCGACCAAAACCAGGTTTTGCAAATCAAGCGCCAACGCAAAGTCGCGGATCGACTGCGCAAAAAAATCCATCGAAAAAGAAAAATCTTTCTGGCTCGAAGCGCCGTAGCCGGGCAGATCGATGGCGATGCAGCGGTAATAATTTTTGAGGTAGGCGATATTTTTTTGCCAGGCGCTTTTGTTGGTACCCAGCCCGTGAATGAACAGCAACGTTTGCGCGCCAACTCCGGCTTCCAGATAAGCGAGGTCTGTGCCGTTC
>CALMIT010000712.1 GCA_937864255.1 uncultured Saprospiraceae bacterium | reverse complement strand
CGCATCCCGCACAACTGTTTAATTTGCTGTTTAGAACCACGTGCACCGGAGTCAATCATCATGAAAACAGAATTGAAACCCTGCTTGTGCGAAGCCAATTCTTTCATCAAATTGTCGGTCACGCGGTTGTCGGCAAAAGTCCATTTATCAATGATCTGATTGTAACGTTCGTTGTTGGTAATCAAACCCATCTGGTAATTTTCCCAAACCTCGTCCACCTCAGATTGTGCCATTGATAGCATGCGCTCTTTGATAGAAGGATTGATCAAATCACCAAGATTGAAAGACAACCCGCCTTTGAATGCCCACATGAAACCCATCTCCTTGATACCGTCAAGAAAGTCGGCGGTCAAGGCAAAACTGGTTCTGCGCAATACGTCGCCGATGATTTTTTTCAAATTCCTTTTGGTCAAAAGTTCATTGATAAAAGGCACATCTTTAGGCGCCGACTGGTTGAAGATCACGCGACCGGTGGTCGTATCAATACGTTTTCTTACAATTTCACCATTTTCCTCCTGATCCACACGTACCTGAATTTTGGCGTGCAAATCCAACTTACCCTCGTTGTAAGCAATAATCACCTCTTCCGGCGAGTAAAATTTGCTACCCTCGCCTTTCACTTTCACCTCGGCCGTGCTCGATTTTTCTTTTGTAATGTAATACAAACCCAAAACCATGTCCTGAGAAGGCAGGGTGACTGGCGAGCCGTCCTGTGGGTTGAGCATGTTGTGTGAAGAAAGCATCAGGATCTGTGCCTCCAAAATAGCCGCGTGGCTCAGGGGCACGTGTACTGCCATCTGGTCGCCGTCGAAGTCGGCGTTGAACGCACCACACACCAGCGGGTGCAACTGAATGGCTTTACCTTCGATCAAGCGGGGTTGGAAAGCCTGGATGGACAAACGGTGCAGCGTCGGCGCACGGTTGAGCATCACAGGGTGTCCTTTCAGGATATTTTCCAAAATCTCCCAGATGACGGAGTCTTTTCTATCTACCAGCTTTTTAGCCGATTTTACTGTTTTTACAATACCTCTTTCGATTAGTTTCCTGATGATAAAAGGTTTGAAAAGCTCGGCAGCCATTCCTTTCGGAATACCGCATTCGTGCAATTTCAAAGAAGGACCTACCACGATAACCGAACGACCGGAGTAGTCCACCCTTTTACCCAAAAGGTTTTGACGGAAACGACCTTGTTTTCCTTTCAGAATGTCGCTCAAAGATTTCAACGCGCGCCCACCTTCCGCTTTTACGGCGTTTGATTTTCTCGAATTGTCAAAAAGCGAATCCACCGCTTCCTGGAGCATCCTTTTTTCATTTCTCAAAATGACCTCGGGCGCTTTGATTTCGAGCAATCTTTTCAGACGGTTGTTGCGGATGATCACACGACGATACAAGTCATTCAAATCCGAACTGGCGAATCGTCCGCCGTCCAATGGAACAAGCGGTCTCAATTCCGGCGGCACCACAGGCAAATATTGGATAACCGACCATTCCGGACGGTTTTCCTGATGCTTTTGTCCTTCGCGGAAAGCCTCTACCCCTCTCAATCGCTTCAATGCCTCCGACTTTCTTTGCTGCGAAGTTTCATTGGCTGCCTGGTGGCGCAGTTCGTATGAAAGGTCATCCAGATTGAGCCTGTTCAATAAATCACGGATAGCCTCGGCGCCCATTTTGGCAATAAATTTAGCCGGGTCCGAATCATCCAGCATTTGATTTTCAGGCGGCAGAGCGTCTAAAATGTCGAGGTATTCTTCCTCGGTCAAAAGAT
>CALMIT010000711.1 GCA_937864255.1 uncultured Saprospiraceae bacterium | reverse complement strand
TCATTTTGATTTGATGTTTTATTAGTATTTATTTTTTTCTGTTGTTTCGTCCAACTACTGGATCCCCGAAAACGAATATGTAAAGGCGCGTTGCATGTTTACATAATCGTTTTCGTTTATGTCGCCAAAAGGCGATACTTTTTTACCCTTCCCACTGACTAAGTAAATATGCATTGCGCCTTTACTTAGTCGCGAAAATACTCAATCTCCATTTTATAGATTTAAACCATCAAAGGGGCTTTTTATTTTCCCCCAGCCCTTTTGGGTTATATGTGTGTAAATTTCAGTGGTCTTTGAACTTTCATGCCCCAGCAGCTCCTGAATGTAGCGTAAATCTACGCCTTTTTCTAAAAGATGCGTAGCAAAACTGTGCCTCAAAGTGTGTATTGTTGCGTACGGATTTATAAGTGATTTGTTTTTGGCTTTCACGAATATCTCTTGTACACTTCTTGGACTATACTGACCTCCTTCCACACCTTCGAAAACCCATTCAACCGGATTTATAACATTCAGATACTTTTGGAGATTCACCCAGATTTTGGGTGATAAGATGGAACACCTGTCCTTTTTTCCTTTCCCACCTCTGATAAATAAACGTTGCTGATCCGGTTGCAAATCTTCTTTTCGTAAATTGACGACCTCTCCCAAGCGCAATCCCGCGGAATAAATCAACATCAAAATACATCGATGCTTTTGATTGTCTACAGCCTTTAAAAGGCGAGTGACCTCTTCTTCCGTCAAGACATGCGGAATTTTCTGGGGCTTTTTCGGCGTCAACAAATTGAGTACTTTGTATTCCTGATTAACCACCTCTTTGTAAAACATTTTGATAGCACTTAATATTTGGCTTTGGTGGGATTCCGAAATGTTTTTTTCCCTGATTAAGTGGAGGATATATTGGTCAATCTGCTTTCGGGAAAGTTGGCTGGGTTTGCTATCGTCATAAAATCGGATGAAGTGGCGAAAGCAGTTTTTATAAGATTTGATCGTCCGCCAGCTATACCTTTTGAGCAGTAATACTTCTTCCAATGCCTGTACTGCATTTTCGTAATTCGCCTTTTTTAATTCTTTAATATGGTTTGATTTTAGTCTAGTTTCGAGATTGTTCAATCTTTCAGGAATATCTATATCCGGTTTGAAAGTCCAATCCAAATTGTCAGATAAGTATTTTTTCAAAAAGCGAAGGGTAATTTGAGTATAAGGTATTTCCCAAACCTTTTCCTGAGCATTCCAACGTCTTCCGTTGATGTTTTTGACAATAGCCAAATATTTGTCTTTTAATTCAAGTGGAAGGTGAAGTAAGATTAAGGATTTATTCTCGGGGTGTGTTTCGAGTCGGATTTTCATTTATTTTCATTTTAGTTCGCCAGTAAAAATAAAAAATATTTTGATATGATTGATTTTGATTTTAAAACAATTGCAGTGCCTGGTATTACCAAGATCACCTGCCCAGCCTAGCCCACCTCGAAGCCCCAGCCCCATTTTCCATTCTCCCAAAAAACGCAACCTTCCAAGCCGATTTCGTAAACCAAAAACGATTTATCTTCGCGCCTTCAATTCAAAAAAATACGCACTTTTAAAAAAAACCGAACCTTTGATATGGCTTCTCAACTGTATATCAATAACAGCCTGACCCGGCAAAAAGAATTGTTCAAACCTCAAACGGAAGGTTACGTGGGCATGTATTCCTGCGGACCGACCGTGTACAACGACGTACACCTCGGCAATTGCCGCACCTTTATCAGCTTCGATGTGGTGTATCGCTGGTTTAAATACCTCGGCTACCGCGTGCGCTACGTCCGCAACATCACCGACGTGGGCCACCTGCTCGACGATGGCGAAGACCGCATCCTAAAAGCCACCCGCCTCGAGCGCCTCGAGCCAATGGAGCTGGTGCAAAAATACACCAATGGCTTCCACGATATGATGCGCACTTTTAATCTGCTGCCGCCTAGCATCGAGCCGCGCGCCACCCAGCACATCATCGAGCAGATAGAAATGGTGCAGCAAATACTCGACAACGGCTATGCCTACGAAAAAAACGGCAGCGTGTATTTTGATACCTTGAAATTCGCAAAAGACAAGGGCGTGTACGGACAACTTTCGGGCAGGGTGATCGATGAGTTGATGGCGGAATCGCGCGACAACCTCAAAA
>CALMIT010000710.1 GCA_937864255.1 uncultured Saprospiraceae bacterium | reverse complement strand
ACGGTAAAACCGCTGCCTGCATTCGTCCATTGAGACGGATCGTCAACTTTGAGATTTTCGAGCAGCACCAGGCTTGATTCCGTACTTTCATCCAAAGCAGTAACCACATCGGCATCTATAAGGCTGTTATTTTGAGAAACAAGTATGACCGTATCGGCATTGATTTGGGTAAGTCCTCTGAAGTGGTTTATCACGCCCCTCACTATCACCTGATCACCCTCGGTCACCGTATAACCGAAATTTTTGGAGTTATAAAAAATTGCCACGCCGTTGTTTGCGTCGTCAATGATTGTAAACTGAAAACCGTTGGGCGGATTAATATTTCCGCCATAAACTATGGCTTCTACCTCGCAGCGTGAGCCTGACAAATCTGGTTCGCCATTTATGTTATTCGCTCTTATCACCGGGATTGTATAGCGCGGGTAAGTAATCGGGCATTCCACTTCAATATTCACCACAGCCGTATCACAATCCGCATTAAAACAGACAGCGTAGCTGAGCTGATCTTGTCCGCAAAAATCCTGGTTGGGCGTGTAAGTTATCGTGCCGTCCGAAACGGTTGTTGCCGCGCCGCTTGCCGGCTGAGTAACAATTTCAAAAAGATTAAAAGTGTCGTTCGGCAGGAAGTCATTGTCCAGCGGATTAAAGCTGACAGGCGCATTTTGCTGCGTGTTCACATTATCATCGCTGGCGCTAATACTCATCGGGGCAACATGCCTGTATGTGCCGAGCGGGAAAGGATTTTGAGCCGTAGCATTTGAAGTTTCATTATCCAGCGCGTCAATGCCGCTCATTATCCAATTATTCTGAATAAAAGTCGAGCCGTCGGGTCCGGTTATATTTACCCGGTAAGCCCAGCCGTCCAGGTAATCCCAATCAGTTCCGGTGCCGTCAGTATTTATATCGCCGAAAATATCCACGACCACGCCATTTTCAAATAATTCGATAGCATCGTCGCCATTTATATTGACAGCCGAGCCGCTGCCTGCCTGCACGAAATCAGCACTAAAACCAAAAAACGCGACAAATGCAGCGCTGTCGGTAGTAAGGTAAATAAAATCACCTGCCGTGACGCTCACCGCCGGAAAAGTATATTCGACGCCATTGGAGCCGCCGCCATTGTTTGCCGAACCGACGCCATACGCGCTCAAATCAGTAATATCTTCAATGACATAAATTTCCACGCCTTTGGGCGATCCGCCGGGAAGCGGGCCGTCAAAAATTCCGGTTAAAATCAATTTGGAAACTTGAAGCGGGGGTTGGTTGGAAGCCGCAAGAAAGAGCGGCAATGCCAGAAAAAGACCTAAAAAGCTGAGTTGAAATTTTTTCATGGTTGAGTGGTTTTGGTTCTGAAGAAAGGCTAAAGGTAAGGTTTCATTAAAGAAATCGGGTATTTTGAAAAAAAATTGAACTTAATTTAATAGGCGTTTTCGGTGCAGTTTTCTATGATTCAAAGCATTATAATATTATAAAAAACTGATTTGTGGAAAAGTGGAAAAAATTTTACAAGCCCTTAACATCTGCTTTTTAGCTTTGCTCAACCAATTAGCATTTACTCACTAAAATCACGATGTTTATGAACCTTCACGAAACGAGATTCCGCACCGGAATCCACCCTGATTTTCCCCGAAGGGCCTCACCGAACCCGGATAGCAAAGCGACGGAAATTTTTCTTTAGCCTTGCCCAAGCCTTAACCATTTACACCGCTTTCATCACTCCGAATTTGCGAAGCATACCGACCGACTTCACAGATACATTTCAAACGAGAAACGACACTACGAACCGTATTTTCAGATTTTCAATTTTTGTTTCAAGAAGTAACCTTTAAAAATGTTTTTTCAAAAAAAACAACTAAGAATGAATACCAAATTAGTACTTTCCTTCTTCTTTTTGCTTGCAACGCTGGGATTAAGCGCGCAAGTAACCAACAGTAGCATGTCCGGCAGAATCACCGACGCTTCGGGTTCTGCACTTATCGGCGCTACTATCATGGCTACCCACGTACCATCGGGTTCCGTTTACGGCACAGCAACGAATGTGGACGGGTTGTTCTATCTCTCGAATATGAGAACGGGAGGACCTTACAAAGTAGAAGTTACCTACACGGGCTACGCTACCGCTACTTTTGAAGGCATCAATCTGCTTTTGGGTCAG
>CALMIT010000709.1 GCA_937864255.1 uncultured Saprospiraceae bacterium | reverse complement strand
TTTTATCATGGTAGAAAGTTCAAAAAAGTCTGTCAACAAAAGTGAGCGCTGCCAACAAACAGCCAAATAATTCCCGTTTCCTGCATCGCACTACTCCGAATTTATGTTTTGCAAACATAATATAAAACACGCTTAAAAGAGCGGGGTGCTTAGTTCCGTGGCGATTGACGAGGCTGTAAACCCATCATCAATTTTCTTCCTTATCAAGAAACTTTTCGATTAGCGGCACGACAAGATCACTTTCCTTAAAATCGGGCGTGATAGTGGTTATTTCACCGATATATGCTCCGTGTCCGCCGGGAATTATGGCTAATTCGGAGTTGGCGATTTGCCGGTGCAGTTGAAGCGCGTGCTCGGGCGTAATAATATCTTTGTCTCCTATGATGATCAAAGCCGGCGCTTTAATGGATTGGATTTGTTCGTCCGGAATGTCTTTAAAATTGACCATTCTTTTCGCATCTCTGTCGTGCATGATTTGCAAACCATTTGGGTCTGCCGCCACTTGTTTATAGCCGGCTTTCAATGGTTCGGGCATATTTTCCAATTTTGCTTGCGCCATAAAATCCCAAAACCACTCAGGCACCCCGTTGCGCTTGGCAAGTGCGGAACCCAAAATAATTTTCCCAACGATTTCGGGGTGGCGGATGGCGATTTGTAAGGTAGTCGTCCCGCCGTTGCTGAAGCCCAAAAAGTCAGCTTTAGCAATATTCAAATTTTTGAGAAGTGCGGCTACATCATCCGCATCCTGCTCAAATGAAAGGTCGGTGTTTCGGTCGCTTGTCCGCCCGTGCGCTTGCAATTCGACCGCGATTACCCGCCTGTTTTTGGCGAACAGCGGAATGACTTTTTCAAAATTCGTCTGGATCGTCGAACCGCCGCCGTGTATCAGCACAAGCGGCTTCCCCTGTCCGTAAATTTCATAATACATTTTCAAGCCGTTCACATCAGCATAGCCGTGCTCAAAAATTAGCTCGTCGGCAGTCGGTGCCATCATACCCTTATTTGTTTTTTCGATTTTGTTGTGCAAGAAGTCAATGCCAGAATTGCAATCGCAAAATGCATCATTCCCGAAAATAGCTCCGCCGTTCTGCTGCGCTTTTTATTCTGCCCGTAAAGTATTAATAGGTTTGGTCGTTGTGGCATCGGGTTGGTTGTTATTACAAAGTTGCTTCTAACGGTTTCAGACTTTGAGATAGGGCGGGATTCAGAGGACAAATGTCAAATCTACTATTAAGCACAAAGTTGCAAGTTTATACGTCAGCCCGCCTGACACAAAACCAGTGTTATAGGCAGTTTTTTGATTAGTCATCGCACCTAACTTCAAATACTTTATTCGTCAATGTGTCAAAGTAGATGTTCAAATCGAAGACCCAAACTCCACCTAGTCCGAATGGTCCAGTTTTTAATCCTATATCAACTTGATAACTGAAATTACCAGTTGTATCTCCTTGGTCACCCAATAAGTTCAGCACTTCTATTTTTGATTTACCAATCAGAATGCTGTCCTCGATGATATTATCTACCATTTTCCCTCGTGACCTTCTATCACCTTGAAGCCATTCTACCTGACTAAACTTTACTTTTTCTTTTGCTTTATCTTGTCCGCAACCGCATGCAATAAAAAGTAAGGGTAATATAGAAATCAAATATCTTTTCATTGGGTGTCTTCAATTTGCGAGGCACTTAATTGCCTATAACGGTTTGGCGCTTGGCGCAGTGGCGGATTTCGGAGCACAAAACTGTCAACCAGCACTGAACTTGAATAGAAGCACAAAGCTCCAAGTTTGCACGTCAGCCCGCCTGACACAAAACCAGTGTTATGTCTAGTGCTTTCAGTCATGCATAAAATAGCTGTCTGTTTCTTCACCATCGTCAATCATTTTTACTTCAACTTCAAATAACTCGTCAAACGTCTTGTCGAATTTGTTTCGGTCTGTCCATTCGGTTTTTTCAAATAACTCGTCTGGAGAAACAGTTACTTTGTCTGTTCTATTGAACCCATTATTTTTAATAATTTGAATTAATTCGATAAGGTCGTCCGAAGGAACTTTGTCTTCCGTCATGTGCCAGCTAAATTCCTGCGTATCGTCATCGTCCAAGTAAATGGCGATTCCGTCAATTTTGTCCTTGTCAAATTTGGTAATTTCAATCTTGTCGACTCCATAGAGTCCAAGAAATTGCTCAAGAAATATTTGTCTTTTGTCTTTTGTCATTTCTCAGTAGTTATTGTCAAAGCATTGGGCATAACGTTCCCACGCTTGGCGCAGTGGGGGATTTTGGAAAACTAAATTGTCAGCCAGCACGAATTTATAATAGAAGTACACAATTCCAATTAACGATACCAACCCCCATTGCGCCAAACGTGTGTTAGCACCAGTTGTTTTCTATGTTGTCAATGAAATTTTGAACCTTGTCTACTGTTTGGCACAACAATGTCAATGTCCTTGTTAAATTCCATGACAGCATATTCACACATTTTATAAAGTTCTGTTATTGATACAAGATATATTTTATCTCCTTTTTCGTCTATGGTTGTAGCAAATGCTTTTGATTGGTATGATATAGGCTCTGCTCGTATTTCATCCAAAAACATAATAGCATTTTGTCCTAATACGGAATTATGTGTCACACTATTCCTAAATTTCTGATATAGTGTCTTAATGAAGTCAAGTGAGAGTGATTGCCTAAAGTATTTGCTATTGAGAATTTTAAAATGCTCCCAGCCCTCACCATGAATTGAATATTTTTTATTGTCAATATTAACTGTGAATTGTTTGTCCTTTCGAAAATAGCTGCCAATCGTGTCAATAATTGAAAACAAAATAATAGCAGAAGGAAATCCAAGGCAGCCTCCAGTAGCATAATCGCCCCATTTTTCGTCAGACTTTCGGTAATAAACGCAAAGTCTTGCAGCCTCTAAACTTTCATTTAGGGACTCCTTCAGCATAGAAGAAGGTGTCTTGTGTAGTGCCATATAATTGGTGCTAACACCCAAATATACGCATTGCGTTAATCTATCTCTATGCGCATTGCGCTAATCCGACATTTGGTTCTGGCAAAAATAATGCAAAACACCCTTAAAATGAATAAGTTATGGATGTTTTCACGAGTATTGCTGTGAAGGTATTGCGCAAAAATCGACTGGTCGTGAAAAAATTAAAACCGTCAGCAGGGCATAGTTACCTTCCAAACATTTCTGATTCTCCACCCACCGGACCATAAAAAATAACCCAGGTCATAAAATCCTCCGAAAAATCGAGGAAGCGGTGCTCCACGCCTGCCGGCACAAAGAGCAAATCGCCGGGAGCGAAGGGTTTGATTTCGTCGCCACACAAAAAGTTGCCCGTGCCGCTGATGATTACATACACCTCGTCGCGGTCGTGTGGTTGCTGCAAATCTTTGCCGATTGGCTGGTAAATTTCTACCGACAAAGTGCCGTGAGCAAAAACTTCCAGAAATAATTTCCCCGAAGCTTTTAATTGCGCCTGCGCCAATTCAAGTGGAAGAGTCATAATTCGAGTGTTGATTTTTAAGATTTGAGATTTTCAAAATTACGGCAAATTAGAGATGGGTTCGTAGGTGGTAGGTCGTGGATGATAGGAATTGGAAAGTCGTTTCCCTTTGTGTAGTTCATTGTGTCCTTTGTGGTTTTAATTTTTTTAACCACAAAGACACAAAAGGCAGCACAAGGGGCACTAAAAAGCCCACCCATTCCATCCGAACTACGAACCCAATCTTCGCACCTTTCGTGGTTTTCTTTTCAACCACAAAGACACAAACGGCAACACAAGGAACCCAACCCATCACCACATCACCACATTATCACATCAGCACATTCCCACATCATCACATTAGCAAATCAACAAATCCACCCCCGCTGCTTTGTATTCTAAAGGATTGTTCTAAATTTACTCTCGACTCTTCGCCGTCCCCAAAAGAACATTTTTAAACAACAATGGAAAAAGCAATCAAATCGCCGTTCAAGTTTTTGGATGCCTACGAAAAGGAGGACAAGGATGCTTTTTTCGGACGCGATGCGGAGATCGAATTGTTGTACCAAATCGCTTTTCAAACCAACCTCACCCTCGTTTACGGACAGTCGGGCACCGGCAAAACCAGCCTGATTCGATGCGGTCTGGCGAATCGCTTTGAAGCCAGCGACTGGTTCCATCTTTACGTACGGCGCAACGACAACATCAATATTTCGCTCTTGAATACCGTGCGGGAGAGCGTGGCAAAAATTCCGCAGCAGCGCAGTTCGCTGGAGGAACGGCTGATGAAAAGATTCGGGAAAAAGGCAGATGAAAGCGGGCCGGATGCGCCGGCTGTCGTCATTTCCGACGATTTGAACGCACTTCTAAAAACGCTTTACAGCTACTATCTGAAACCGATTTACCTGCTTTTCGACCAGTTTGAAGAGTTGTTTATTTTGGGCGGCACGGAGGAGCAAAACGCTTTTTACCAGCAGATTGAAGATATTATTTCCACGCATTCTTTTGTAAAAGTCATCCTGGTGATGCGCGAGGAATACATCGCCCAGATGTATGATTTTGAAAAAATACTGCCCAATCTTTTTGAAAAAAGGCTGCGCGTGGAACCGATGGATCAGACCAATGCGCGCGGAGTAATCGGTCAGTCCGCCAAAAAATTTTCCATCGAACTGGAAAATGAGACCATCCCGCAAGCCATCGTGGACAGCATCACGGAAGGAAAAGGCAGGGTGAACCTGACCTTTTTGCAGGTTTTTCTGGACAAGTTGTACCGCGTGGCCGCGGCGCGAAATCCCGACAAAATTGTGTTCGACCAGGCTACCGTGCACCAACTCGGCAGAATTGACGATGTGCTCACCAATTTTCTCGAAGAGCAGTTGGAAGTGTTTGAACAAACCATCGGCAGTAAAAACACCGCGCTGGCTTTTTTGCAGGTTTTCGTATCGTCCAAAAACACAAAAGTGCCGATCAGCCGCAATGATTTGAGCACTTTGCTGCAAGATTTCAGCGCTACGAAAATCAAAGTTTGCCTCGATTTTTTTGAAGACAAACGCATCCTGCGCCCCCTCGAAAACGACCGCTACGAACTGGCACATGACAGTCTCGCCATTCGTCTGGCGGGCATCGAAGTAGAAAAGACGCCCGTTCCCACAGACATTCCCGGACTCGTCATGCCCGAAAAACCATTTGCCGGTTTTCAGTCATTCAGTCCCGAACTGGCGGGGGTGTTTTTTGGGCGCGACCGCGAGATCAGGCAACTTTTTGACAAAGTGGTCAATGAAAGAAAAAGCAGGCTCACCCTGATGTACGGCCCCATCGGCGTCGGCAAAACTTCTTTGCTGCGCGCGGGGCTCATTCCTCGATTGAGGCAACTTTACGAGGTACAATATGTGCGCTGCGGTATGCGACTGCTCCATCGCCCGGAAATCAGGGCTATGCTCGAAAATCCGCCCACCAACGCTGCCGGCGACAGCCTGATTTTTAATACTTTTTTCCCGGGAAAAGATCCGGAGCGCGGGCGATTCTGTATCGTTTTTGATCAGTTTGAAGAGTTTTTCATCTGGACCACCGACGCTGATTTGTTGAAAAATTTTTACAGGCATGTGGACAAATTATTGCAGGATCATCGCAATTGCAGGCTGGTCGTGGCGATACGGGAGGAATTTTTTGCAAACCTGTCCGATTTTGAAGTGGCGGTGCCTAGCTTGCTAGATAACCGGATGCGGCTCAATCATGTGTCCGACGAAAACGCCGCCGAAATTATTCTGAATACGCTGGCGCAGGCCGGCATTGAATTGGAAGAACGCGATATTATCGAAAGCATCATACAAAATGTGAGCGAAGATGGCAAAGTCAATCTTTCCTATCTTCAATTGTATATGCAGCGATTGGTCGTGGAAGCCGTATAATTTTTAAATTGTAAAAATGGCAATTCGGAAAATAAACAGGGAAACGGTAAGTAACCTCGAGGACGCCAGGCTGATGCTCGAAGAGCATTTTGACCGATCTCTAAAAAAACCCGAAGAAGCCTTCCCCGCCGGCAAAAAAAATCTGGTACACCTGGTTTTGTCTGTTTTCACAAGTAGCCGCAGCGCAAAAGTAGAACTCACCGCGCCCGAAATTCTGGAAAAACTGTCCCCGAAAGGACTGGATTCTGACGATTTGAAAAATGTGCTCTCCACCCTGATGCGGGAAGAAGTACTTCGCGTAAACGCGCAGGGAGAATATTCCATCGCCGGCAGCCTGCTAAACAGGCGGGGGTATGAAAAAATAAAAGCGCAAAACCTGCTCGTCCGCAAGATTCAAAATTTCATCCGAGACCGCTTTTTGATCTATCAGGAAAGAAGCCAGTTGCTCACCCAAAGCGACCTGAATTACATCGAGCCGTACCTCGCCGACATCAATCTCAGCGCCGATGAAGCTGCTTTTATAGAAAAAAGTAAAAATGCCATCAACCGCGAAAAAAGGCGCACCGTTATTTTTCTAACCTCCATTATTATCTTGCTCACTGCGCTCACCACCTTTGCTTTTTTCAAATACCACGAGGCCAACGCCGAGAGAAAAAGAGCAGATGAAGCGCAGGAAATAGCCGAAATAGAAGCCGATAATGCCAAGAAAGCCAAGGAGGAAGCACTCGACGAAAAGTGTAAAGCCGAGGATGCGCGCTATATAGCAGAAATAGAAAAAAACCGCGCTCTAATAGCAGAAGCTGATGCACGTAGCGCCGAAACGCTGGCCAGAGAAAGTGAAAAAGAGGCACGGGCTGCACAAGCAGAAGCGCAAAGGAAAGCTACGGAAAATCTGATTTTAAGAAAGGAAGCCCAGGCACTGGCGGAAAAAATGCGGCTGCTCTCCGAAGAAAACATTGCAAAAAGAAATATTGCCGACCAGAATGCTGCCGAAGCTGAAAAGCAAAAACTCATTGCTGTACAATCAGCAAGAATACTCGCGGAGCTACGTTTGATAACGCTTTCGCGACAAGTCGCTATCCAATTACAACATGACGAAAACCTTTCGCCGGAAACCAAAGCATTTTTGGCACAGCAAGTTTATTTTTTTAACAATAAATTAGAGGAAGGCGATATTTATTATCCCGACATCGCCCAGGCGGTTTACGAGGGACAAAAAGCGTTGGTGAAAAATCCGAATTTCAACCGTTTGGCGACCGTGCAAGGCATGGTAAGGAGCGTGGCCTTGTGCAAAGACGGCAATACGATTTTTTCGGCGGGTAGCGGCGGGATTGTGCAAATGTGGGAAGTGAGTAGCTGGGACGAAATAGAAGCGCCGAATACGCCGTCTCTGACCATTTTAAAATCTGTCGACGTCATCAATTCTCTCGCGATAAGTCCGGATGGGTATTGGCTCGCAGCGGGCGGCAGAGATTCCGTCATTTACCTGCTTGATATCAGTCCGAAAGCCCGGAAAATGAAAAGTTTTCAAGTCCAAAAAATCAATCAACACGGCGGGCGGGAAGTTTTTGATTTGGGATTCCTGCCGGACGGAAAAAGTCTGATCAGCACGGGGGCCGATTTTAATATCCGGCTTTATGATTTGCAAAACGCTAAAAGTGAAATTTTGGCGACTACAAACGAACGGGTCGAGGCGATCGCTTTTTTTGAAGACGAGCCCGCATTTTTATTCGGTACGACTGCGGGCGAGGTGTACCGCTACGACGTACCTGACCGGCGGGCGGTTATTTTGATGAAAGGAACTTCAAAAGTTACGGCGCTTGACGTAAAAGGAAATTACACCAAACACTTCGTCGTAGCAGGACGAGCTGACGGCTCTTTTTCGGTGGTGCATATTTTTCAACCCACGGGTATGACCCTGCTGCCCCGCGATATTCAATTCCATTCGTCTTCCATTTCTGATGTAGAAATCATCAATGACTCGCTCTTTGCCGTCGCCTCATTGGAGGGAAAGGTCAGCGTCTGGAATACTTTACACTACAACAAAGTACAATATAAGCCAATGATTTTCAACGATTTAGATAAGTGGGCTACAGCTTTGGCATTTGTAAAAAACAAAGATAGCGGGCAACTCATCATCGGCAGTTACGGTTCGGAATTAAAATTCTGGAACCTTGATCCCAGCGTTTACAGCCGGCGCAATTGCGCTATGCTAAAAGCTTTAGGAATACACCTTCTGAGCAACGAAGAATACATCAAGTATTTTGGAGAGGACTATCAAAAAAGCCAGTATTATTGGACAAGTCCCTGCAATTGATTTTTTATAAAAAAGCGAAATGAAAAAAATCTGGATTTTAATCATTTTGGGAAATTTGTGCGGGCAGGTTTTCGCCCAGATATTTGTGGCCAACTGCGCCGACCGGCTCAGCGAAGCACGCGCCTTGGCCGCACGCGGCTCTTTTGAATCCATCGAAAAATTGCTTCGCCCCTGCCTCGACAATAATGAATATTCAAAAGAAGAAAGACAAGAAGCGGAAAGCCTGATAAAAGAATTCCGGCAAAATAGAGATGCTTCAAAATCAGAAATGCCCGCCGGAGTTCTCCCGAACACCAACCGCTCATTTATCCAGTTTGAAAATGTCTTTGACCGAAATGCCGTGAGCCTGCAAAGTTTGCAAGACGCGAGGGTTTTATTTGACAAAGGCAAGCTGTCTGAAATACCCGCGATTTTGCATAAAATCCTGAAAACGCCGGGCCTGCAAAAAGATAAAAAAGTGGAAATTCAGACGCTGCTCACGGAGACGCATTTGTTTTTGCGGCAAATGGACAGCGCCAAAATTGCTTACCTAAACCTGTGGCGCACCGACCCGGCTTTTCGCCCTTCCTTTCAGGCATACACGCCCGATTTTATCTTTTTTACACGGCGGTTTAAATCTTTTCCCAGCATTTGGGTAGCTGCGAAAGGCGGCGTCAACTCCGGTTTTGTAGAGTTGAAAAAATCATACAGCCCTGTCGGAGTAGAACCGTCGTACGCCAGGTATTCCGATTACCGGACGACCCAGCTCGGCGCTTCGCTCACCTGGCATCGCGCCTCGCCAAAGATCGGAATCGGTCTGGATTTTTTGTTTTCCTCAGCCGTTGATTATCAATACAATACTGCATTTTCAATCAACCTGCCCGATGTAGAAGCCACCGACGGAACTTTGCTTTTTTACGAAGAACAAAAGATTCTACAACTGCCCGTGTATGCAAAATGGAACTGGGGAAAATATGATTATTATGACCCGCCGGAGGAAGGAACGGAAGATTTTCGCCGCAAATTCTGGCGAAACCTGACGCCATTTTTCGTATTCGGTTTTACTTTTCAATACATGAGCGACGCCAATTTTACGGATATACAGCGAAGCTGGCGCAAAGGAGATATCGCCCTGCCTTTCACGGGCAGTTCGGATTTGAAACAACTCAGTCTTTTTGGTGTGGACGGCGTGGAGCCGCTGCGCCGGCGCTACAATCTCGGCGCTATGGCGGGCATCGGCATTAAATACCGCCTCAGCTACAAATTTGTCCTTTTTTCCGAAGCTACTTATACGCGCAACTTATTTAACTGGGTCAATGAAGACAACCGCCAAACGGATAAAACTATCAACGATTATACCTTTTTGCAGCAGTTTTATCTTGACGACGACCTGATTTTTCACAATGTCGCCGCCCGGGTAGGGCTGGAATTTCCGCTGTGGTATAAAATCATTTATTAAGCGTCAATCAGTTATTTTCATGGCATCGTAAATCGCCTGGTGGATGCGCGGGCGAATGTTGAGGTCGTACAATTTCCGGTTTTCGCGGGTCGGATTCACGCGATTTGATAGAAAAATAAACAGCAACTGACTTTCCGGATCAGCCCAGACGAGCGTGCCCGTAAAACCGGAATGTCCGAAAGTGGCCGGACTTGCTTTTTTCGCGGCGCTACTTTTTACCGCATCATACACGAGCAGCGGCTTGTCAAAACCGACGCCGCGATGCACGCCTTCCGCTTTGTAAGGCGCGGCGGTAAATTCTTTCAAAGTGCTTTTGCTGATAAATTGCCTGCCGCCGTACGAGCCGCCATTCAGGTACATTTGAAAAATTTTTGCCAAATCAGCGGCAGAACCAAACAAGCCCGCGTGACCGGACACACCGCCGAGCATGGCAGCGCCTTCATCGTCCACGCGGCCGTGCAGGAGCGTTTTTCTGAAAGCATCGTCCACTTCCGTCGGGATGATTTTTGTAGAATCAAAATGCCGGTAAGCATTGAATGTCAGCGTATTAGCGCCGAGCGGGTCGTAGAATTCCTTTTTTAAAAAAGTTTCAAAATCCTGGCCGCTGAGGTCTTGAATAATTTCGGGGTAGAGATAAAATGAAAGGTCGGAATACACGTAGCCGGCCGTGTCAATCAGCGGCGATTTTTTAATCGTTTTAAAAACCTTCTTCCTATAATTTTTATACAAAAAAAGTTTGTCCGTGACCGGCACCGGATATTTTGCCGACGAGTCGGCGCTGAAAGTTTTGTTTTTAAAACTACCGTCGGGGTTGACCGCCGCTTTCCAAAACGGAATCCAGGCTTGCAGCCGGGCGGTGTGCGTGAGCAGTCGCCGCAGCGTCAGGTCTTTTTTATTGGAGCGCCTGAATTTTGGATAATAACGCTTCAGCGGCGCATCCAAATCCAGCTTGCCTTTTGAATGAAAATACATGAGCGCGGGCAGCGCGGCCGCCACTTTGGTGACAGAAGCCAAGTCGTAAATATCGTCCACGCCGACGGGCGCAGTTCTTTCCGAAGATTGATAGCCCCAGGCTTTGTGCAAAATGATTTGCCCGTTTTTTGCCACCAGCACCTGCGCGCCGGGATAAGCGCCCTGCGCATAACCTTCCAGGACAATTTTTTCAATCTCCTCATTTAAAAATTTGGAATCCAGTCCCACTGCTTCGGGCAGTGCGTAGCCGAGGCGGGTTCTTTTTTCGATGTGCAATCCGTCGCCGGTTTTGAAGGGCGGCAAGTCGTTTTGGAGTTTTCCCCTTACCGTTGCGCCGCCGAAAATAAGTTGCATGGCGAGCGATTCGGAGTAACCGTTTTCCGTGGGTGAAAAAATCAGCGCGTCGGCCTTCGGCAGGTTGGCGAAGGCGCTTTCGGGACCGAAGCATACCAGGATTTTTTTGGAGGGGAGAATTTCCCAGTTAAAAAAATCGTGGAGGGAAGTGAGTTGCGGGTCGTTTTTTACGGCGTTGGAAAAGACGCTGACAATCAGCAAATCATGCCCCTGAAAATCTTTTTCCCAGTGAAACATTTTTGCCATCTGCATAAATCCTTCCAGGCTGCTCACCGTGCCTTTAAAGCCGGTGTGGGTGTAATTGGCGGCAGTTTTACGAAACACCTCGCCCTCGTTTCCAAAATTCATCATGGCGATTTTGTGGCTTTGCAGGTCAGCGAGCGGCAGCAAGCCGGAATCGTTTTTTAGCAATACCAGATTTTGCGCGGCAGTTTCAAACAGTTGAATATCTTGCGCGCGGCCGGAAGAAAGCGAGAGGGTAAAAAGAAAGGCAATTAAAAAATTTAAAATAACTTTGGCTTGAACAGTCATCGGTGTAGTTTTTATTACAAATGAAATAAAAACCGCCGAAAAACCGGCCATTCAAAACCCGTTTTTTGCCGCCAAAAAAGAAATGAAAAATAAGGAGAAGCGGCTTTGTCAAAGCCGGATTTATTTTTTAAAAAAATCACATCCAAACAGCACTTTTAACTCAAAAAATTGAAATGTATGATACCGGAAATGCGCAACGTACATAGACCTGAGAGCATTTTTCAGTTCATGTTTTTACTTTTTGTTTTCACCTTGATTTCCTGCTCATCGGCGAATAAGCTGAACAAAACCGAACTGACCGCGCTGAAAAGCCAGGTTGAAAATTCTGTCGTTTTCAAAAAAGGATTTACCGGTTTTGCGCTGCTCGATCCGGAAAAAGGCAAAATGATTTTTGAGCAAAATGCGGATAAATATTTCACGCCGGGTTCTGTCACCAAAATTCTGACCCTGTACACCTCGATGAATGTGCTGGGCGATTCGCTGGCGGCGCTGCTACATCGAACAGGGTGATTCGCTGATATTCTGGGGCGCCGGCGATCCTACTTTTTTGCACCCCGAATTTGCCGCCAACAGCCGCGTACTGGATTTTTTGAAAAGCCGGAAAGAGCAACTTTTTTTCTGTCCTGATAATTTTAGAGACGAGCATTTTGGCGCGGGCTGGATGTGGGACGATTACGCGCACGCCTTCCAAACCGAAAAAGCGCCCCTCCCGATTTATAGTAATGTGGTGCGTTTCGAGCGCAGCCCGGCTATGGAAAAGCCCGCCGTGCGTCCCGGCTATTTTTATGCTTTTACGGAACTGGACAAAGACCTGGGCGGCGATATGCCTCAGATACACCGCACCGAGCGCGGCAACCGTTTTACTTACAATCCGCAGGCGCTTACCGGCGAGCCTTTCCACACGGCCACGCCCTTTGATTATTCTGCCGAGTTGCTGGTGCAATTACTTGCCGACACGCTGGGCAGGCAGGTGCGCGTGTTAAACGCAAAATTGCTGCCGCCGGAGGAAAGCAAACTGCTTTACACCAATACCGCCGACACAGTCTATCGCCGGATGATGCAGCAAAGCGACAATTTTGTTGCCGAGCAGCTTTTGCTGCAATGTTCCGACAAACTGTTTTTGAAAATGAATACGGGGCAAGTGATTAGCTGGGCAAAGGATTCGCTTTTGCGAAACATGCCGGACGTGCCACGCTGGTTTGACGGATCGGGCGCGTCGCGCTACAATCTCGTTACGCCGCGTTTTGTCGTCGCATTGCTGGACAGTTTGTATCAGAAAAACAGCCGCGAAAAGTTGTTTGGAATTTTTCCCACCGGCGGAATTTCGGGCACTATTAAAAAATATTATTCAGGCAATCCACCCTATGTCATTGCCAAAACGGGCACGCTCTCCAATGTGCATAATCTCAGCGGCTATTTGCTGACCAATAGTGGTAAAACCCTGATTTTCAGTTTTATGCACAACAATTTTACCCTGGGTAGCGACGATTTGAAAACGGAAATGGAAAGAATACTAAGTTGGGTCAGGGATAATTACTGATTAAAAAACGGACTTAAAAAGTACAATTCGACGCAGGGTGCGCGGTCACTCTGCCACCGCCTCTGCGCCGGTCACGATGTAATCCGTATCGCCCTGCCAGGGGAAAGCGTCCACTTTTTCCTCGTAATAACACTTCACCATTTTGCCCTCGAATTGCTGCAATTGTTGATACACGGCGGCATTTTTTGCAGAGAAATTCCAGGTGCTTTCATCGGTCATCAGGGCGCTGCCGGCGAGCAGCAATTGCCCCTCGTAGGTTTTAAACATGTACCCTTTTTTGGAAATCTTGAAAAGCGTGCCCGTGCGCGTACCCTCGCTTTTTGTGTAAGTGCGGTAAAAATAATAGCCGCCCGAAAACAACAACAAGCCAGCCAAAACGACCCACATTAATTTGCGCAGCCCTTTACCGGCTTTCGCTTTAAAATCATCAAAATAGATGGACATAGGTTGAGAATTTTGCAGCCCAAATGTACGCTTTGGTTACAATTTTACCATCGCCAGCCGCTGCTTTATATTTTCCTGTGCGAATTCAATCCAATAAAATCCTGCTGCCAGATTTTCAATGTCCAAACCTATCGTTTGGCGTTCTCGCCGGGTGGTTGCGCCATTTTTTGTCCAGACATTTTTTCCATTCAAATCGAAAATTTTGAGCGTAAAATCCGCCTGTCGGGCGTCGGCGATTTCGAGTTTGGCTACACCACGGTTTGGATTGGGAATGATTTTTAAAATGGTATTCTCGTCTTCGACTTGATGTGTGCCTACGATGATTTTTACAAAATACGAGACGATGCTGTCGCAGCCGTTGGCAGCGGGATAAATTTCCGAAAATGAAGTATCGCTTTGAATCAAAACGCCGTTGAAAACGGTGCCGGGCTGCACAATTTCCGACACGCTGGTCAGCACATTTTGTTTGAACCGGAGCTGGACAGGCAGAATGCTGTCGCAGTTGTTTTCTCCGCGGTAATTCAGTTCGTAAGTTCCGGCTACACTCAGCGCAAAGCCATAAATTTTTAAAGTATCGCCCTGGCAAATAGTGGTGTCCACCTGCGCCGCTTCTGCGCGGCAGGCAGGCGTATAAAAGAAAAATGTATCGCAACTTTCCGCCAGTCCGTTGGCATTGTAAGGCAGTATTTGATAATTCACACGGCTGTTGTACGGTAGCTCGGATAATAAAACTTCGCGCAGGCTGCCCGCATCCACCGTGTCGGTCTTTAATACAATCCCATCGGAAACAACCTGATAGGCCACTTTGAATCCTTCCACACAATTGGTCGGATAATTCCACGCCAAATTCGCTTCGTTGACTCCCAGCGTATCACCCTGATTTGGCTGGCTGGTTTGTATATCGCAGGTGGGGAGGGGGAAGGTTGGGCGGAAGATTTTATTACCTAAAGAAAGAATTGAGACATACTCCAAACTATTTCCACTTATCTGAATAAGTGTGTTGTCATTATCAATTTCTTGTGCATAAAAATTTTCACCCCGGTCATTTGAATAATAGACTTTTCCTTGTTCTCCAATAATTATTAATTGATCTGGAGAAAGAAACAATACATCATAAAAATCAAAGGCTAATCTGGAGTTATCAATGATTTTCCAGGTTTGACCAAAATCTGTGCTATATAAAATTTCCCAGTTTGTATGTCTGGACCTTATATGGGGATTTGCCCAATCTTGTAAGAGATAAATAAAACCATTTTCAAATACTTTGATCTTTCTATTATTATGTGTTTCATCATAATAACTTGATTGCTGCCAATTTGCACCATAATCAAAGGTTATTAATATACTACGACTCCCTACAATTATACCAAAGCCCGTTTTATTTATTGATACGGATTCATAAAAAGTCCTATCTGGACTTTGAACTAATGTCCAGGTTATTCCGCCGTCCCAAGTAGTACCGATGAATCCATTATCTCCAATAACCCATCCTTTTTTTTCATCAATAAAAATTATGTCATTTAAACCGGAGGAAGAGATAAAAGAAGTATCCCAAGAAACTCCGCCATCTTTTGTGAAGAGAACATAGCCTTGTTTGTATAATCCTAACTCAAGTTTTTTACCGGTTACCCACCCGTGTTTTTCGTCCAGAAAAAAGAGTTTTATATTTTTCAAAGAAGTATTTTGATACAGTTTATTCCATTTAATCCCTCCATCCGATGTAGAATATATTCCATCCTTTGTTATTCCGACTCCATCTGTGGAATTAAAAAAGAAATGGTCCTCAAATTCAAGCCTTGTTGCAGATTGTAATTTCCAATTATGAAATAATTTATCAAAATTTTCAACTTCTAATTCGTATTGGACAGTACAATGTGCTTCGGGGAAATTGATACTATTATAATAAATTCCTTTTTTATCAATTATCGAACCTTGCCAGTTTAATGAGTCATTTCCACAAAGGAATTTTGTCTCGTAGATCTTAGGGCGGCTTATCCAGTGTATTCTTAGTTCAAATAAAGTATCACAATCTGAAGAATATTCCCTGATTATAATTGCCGAATTGATATGCGCAGTTTTTACAATCTTACGATTTCGCCAAAAAACTGTATCATATGTGCAGGCAATTACTTCTTTAGAAATAAAAATTTTTTCCTCCTTTTTTATGAGATTTAGGTAGACGAAACTATCACACATTGTAGAAGTTCTAAACTGAAATTTATAAAACCCAGGAACATCGCGACTAACTCCGTTGTATGAGAATCTGTCTTGACAAGTTTCAATAAAAAGTGTGTCGTAATATGTAGTATCACATAGTACTTCAAATTTGTCAAAAATTAAAGAAGTAGGTGTTGTTGCTAAAACAGTAGAGAAATAGTTAAAGCACAGAATGATGAGGAAACTAATTCTCCCAAAGGTAAGGTAACGGTTCATGGAACAAAGATTTCATAGGTTAAAAAATAGGGTTTCAGTTAGTGTTTTCGTGTTGGGTAAAAATAAGCGGATTTTGGTGGATTGGGCAAGCCTTTTACTCTAATTTTCAAATTATGTGAACAAAATCACCAAGAACAGCTAAGGAGTCTCTTATCTTTGGCGATTTGAAACCAAACCCGCATTTGTGAGTCGTGCAGAATTAGCCCGAAAAGTTTTTCCTTTTTTACAATGGTGGCCACAGGTGAACAAGCGGACGTTGCGCGCCGACTTGCTTGCAGGATTTACGGGCGCGGTGGTCGTGTTGCCGCAGGGTGTGGCTTTCGCCATGATAGCCGGGCTGCCACCCATTTACGGGTTGTACACGGCTATGGTGACGCCAATTAT
>CALMIT010000708.1 GCA_937864255.1 uncultured Saprospiraceae bacterium | reverse complement strand
ATTGGTCGCGCTGATCATTTCAGCCAATCCCGACCTAGCCGGACAGGTAGAAACTATTGAAACCATCATCGAAAATACGGCTGTGCCAAAAACCGACACCACGGTTTGCGGGGGATTGTCGAGTATGCAGGTGCCAAATTATTTGTACGGATACGGTCGTGTGAATGCGCTGGCGGCTGTGCAGGCGGCGCGCGATTTGATCAGCGCCACCGGAGATGTAGCTGTCATTTCTGATTTGAAAATTTTTCCGAATCCGTTTAAAAATGCTTTGAATGTGGAAATGCCGCAGGGACTTGAAAATGCCTTTTTCCAACTTTTCGATTTGAATGGAAAAATGGTTTTCAATCAAAAAACCGGCGCAACCGGCGGCAGCATTTTTACTTTTTCCACAGCCGCGCTGCCGGATGGACTCTATACCTATCGCCTTTTTAATGAAAAAATGATGTACAAAGGCAAAGTGGTGAAAGGTTTTTGAGACGCGGAGCTATTATGATGAGTATGATTTATTTTTCTGTTTTTCTTTGAAAAACAGAAAAATGGAAAAGTTGAAATTCATAATAATCATAACCAATCTGCGTCCCGCACACATTAAAGCGCAACCTCCGTTTCTATAAATTCCAAACCGAAGTTTTTTAATTCTTCGAGCACTGGGTCATACACTTCTTTCATGACGGGAATATTCACGCCCGTTTGTTTGATCTTGCCTTGCATCACCAGTTTTACAAAAATTCCCAGCGGCAGTCCGACCAGTTTTGACATGGCTGTATCGGCGGCATTTTCACCTTTCATCACCAGCGTAGAAGTCAGTTGCTTTTTCTGTTTGCCGATTTCGTACTCAAATTCGTGTTGCATGATGATCATGTCCTTGTCCGTTGAGCGGAGTTGCCATTTTTCCAAAAGCAAATTTTCCAAAATGACGGCGGGGGCGGCCTTAGGCAGGGTGATTTTTTTTTTTCTGAAAAGACCCAGCCCGGCCAGTTTTTTCATCACCTCCGAATCCCTTTCTTCGCCGATCATTTTTGCGGTGCGCTCCTTCACCGAACCGCCCTCCAAATCTTCGCCCAAATAAGCCTCCATGAGCGCGTGGTAAGTCAGTTTTTCGGAATCCAGAATCGGGTAAGAAGCATCCGTGAGACCGATGCGCACGAGCGCCGCCCAGGCATCGCAGTAGCCGCGATGACGAATGGTGCCGCGCAAAATATTCGGAATCCCGGATAAACCGTACACCTCGCGGTAAAGCAGCGAGTCGCGGTTTGGATACACCTCATAAGTACCCATGTCGGGCACTTCGATGAGGCGATAATTTTTGAAAAGGCGATGGTAAGGAATGTATTTAAACTTGCTGTCTTCGAGGTATTGCGCGGTACCCTGCCCCGCGAGCACCACATTGCGCGGATTCCAGGTGATTTTGTAGTGCCAGGGATTGTCGTCGCATTCCGGCGCAATCAGCCCGCCGGTGTACGAACGGAAGGCAGTGATTTTGCCGCCCATTTCTTTTATTTCGTGAATTTTCTGCATCGCCGACATGTGGTCAATGCCAGGGTCGAGTCCCATTTCGTTCATAAAAATCAGGTCAAAATCCCG
>CALMIT010000707.1 GCA_937864255.1 uncultured Saprospiraceae bacterium | reverse complement strand
AGGAGGGGAACATAAAAATCCCAACAACAAAAAAAAAAACCCCGCCACAAAAATGAAAATCCAGATGAAGGAAATGTTTAGATTTTTCATAGCCAAAATTTTTTGAGTGATAAAGAGAACCGTTTAAAATATCACTTCGTACGCTGTTTCTGTTTCTACAATCGGATAATTGCCGGGTAAAATGACGATCTGTCCTGAAAAATCCAGGCTGTCGCGTATCTGTTCGTACACCAAAATGGTGTCTTGCAGTAAAAATGTTTCGCCTGAAAAATACTGCTCGACCAACAAATTTGAAAGGTCGGTTTTGTCGGTTTTCATCACCAGCCGGTTTTCACTGTTCAAAAAAAGTTTTCCGGCGGTCTGGTTGATTTCCGAAGATTTTACGGAAAAACTGCTCTGGCTTTCAAACGAACACACGCCGCTGCCGCTGCAACTCGCGCCCCGCCTGCCGAAGGTCACATTGACCGCCGTCTCTACGATGTCGGTGTCGGTGCCCGGCCCCGAAAAACTTTGCGTGTAACGCCAGGCGCCGAATACAATCAAAAGAAGAAAAAGCATTAAAAATTTCCTTTTCATAGCTTCATTTTTTTTGTTTTAGAAAATCACTTTATAAAATTTTTCTGTTGTTGTTATCTTGTAAAGCCCTTTATTTATGCGGGCTACAATGCCCGGATGCCGCAGCAAATCATTGCTAAAAACATACTCCGATTCTACCAAAAACCAGCCCTTTGAAAAATGAATTTCTTCCGCTTCGGCAGATAGATATTCGCGGAAAAACGAAATCTCAATCTTGCCCGAATCCCGAAAAGCAATTTTTGCCGGACAGGCATTTACAGCTTTTTTGAGCTTGCCTTCGAGGTTATCCACCCGGCAAATTCCAAAATTACGGCACTCCGATTTCGGATTACCAAATTGTATCTGGTAAATTTTACCGTGCTTCGTTGCGCTCAGCGGCAGCTTGTGGGCGGCAGGAGCGCAGGTCTGTTTTTTGGTAAATTCGGCATCCATTGCTGTCTTTTTTTTAAAAAAGTAAATAATCAAAGGCAGCCCGTGTGACGGGGCCACCTTTGGTTTGAAATGCAAGTTATTTTTACAATCGCGTCACGACAGAAGCGACGATACGGTCTTGCAGGAGTTTATTGCCTCCATCGGTCACCGCCACATCAGGCGTCCAATAGTGGTATTCCACCCAAAAAGCTACCGCCACGCGCACGGCTACAAGCGCCACCGCTTCGGCTATCCAGGAGTTGGCCATCAGCGCGCCACCGGAGCCGCCATAAGTCTGGAGGTAATCCTGCACGACGGCGAGGTCGCCTTCGAGATCGCCGGAGGCTGCCAGTCTGTTTTCCACGTCGCGTTTCAAAGTCTGCACCTGCGGATCGTTGAGCACGTCGTAAGAAGCCAGCGGATTGATGCGCTCCATGGCTTGTCCCAATAAATTTTTGCCGTTGAGTATCGCATTGCGCACCGTTGCGGGGTTATCAGAGTAAACGGCATTTTGGAAATCCGCAAAAAAGTTGGGACTGCTGTTGCGCACTTCATTAAAAACCTCATTCTGATAATTGCGAAAATGCTGGAGCTGTTCGGGGTTGTCGGTGTAACCGGCCGGACGAAACATCGCTACTTCGGGAATCAAATCGGCAACAGGGCCGTCGGCAAAGAAAATTCCCTGAGCTAATGCCTCACCCGAATAGACATAATGCGGTTTTGCATTATCGGGGTGATCGGCGGGTCTGAATGCCGAAAACGTAAGAAACAAACCCAACAAAAGTGTCAGTGCAAAACCGAATTTTGATCTGACCAGGTCGAAAATGCTGGAAGACTTCATAGCTGAAAAATTTTGGTTATTGAATAAAATATTGATTAACTAACAGCTTGTATCGAAATTTCTGCCGGCGGCGCTTCGCTGCCGACGCTCCGGTTTACCAGTTTTTTCACCCAATCCAGTTTAAATCCTTTTTTGGGACCCAAAAACAACACGAGCGCTCCCGCCATCGAAAAGAAAAAACTGACCAATCCGTGTAAAACGATAATGGAAAAATGGAACAGAATGCCCGCCACGAGCAGTACCGGCCGCCATTTTTTGGAAAGCGCGATACCGAGAAACAACAATACTTCAAATATCATGACGCCCCAGGTGAGCGTGGTGATGACGAGTTCTTCCGCAAAAAACGGAATCAGCAAATCGGACAAAAACTGCGTGGTACCAAATAGCGGACTCTGTATCCAGTAAAAAATGGAAGTGCCGTTTGCCCACTCGTCCACCGACATTTTGCCGACGCCCGCATGGAAATAAATAAAAGCCACCTGCAAACGGATGACAAAAAACACGGACAACAATACCAGCGCTTTGAAGGCGCTGCCTGTCTCTTTGGCATCAAAACCGGCGGGAGCGGGCTGCCAGTGCCATTTGCGCCCATCCATCAGCGTGACCGGCACGAGGAGTAATGAAAGCACTTCGGCTACCTGGTCGCCGCCGTCTATGATCATCGCACCCGCAGCGTAGCTGAATGCGACATACCAGTGCAGGATGCCAGTGATGCGCGGACGCCAGCCGATAATGACCAGCGATAGTATCGCCAGGCTGATCCAGCGGGCAAGTTCTGCATTCAGCAATTTGAACAGACTCAGGCTCATCAAGGCCGGTTCACTAGTCGCCGGCATTTCCGAAGATTGGTCGCCAAGCGGCTGTACCAGCGAGGAGGCGTCATTAAAAGCGAGTGTGAGGAATAGCCCGGTCGCAATCAGGGAACGCGCCACGCCATAAGTGTTGGTCCACTGAAATTTGCGTATTTTCTTTTCTGCGTATTTTCCGAGGTGTGTTAGTTTATACATAAGGCGTTGATTTTGATGATTTTGGAAGGCATTTTTACTTTGTCCATAATTTTCGCCCAAGCCCAGGGAACCGGCTCGCGGGTTTCGAGGAGGTACTCGCCACAAAAATGCGGTTTGGGCGCGCCGTTTATAATCCTGACTGATTCGAGTGAATCCACTTGCTCGAAAGAATTAATTCCTTCGGGACATTCTGTCCAGGGTTTTTTATCGAGGCGGCCGAGCAGGGCGCCCATTTCCACGCCCTTCACGCGGGTTTCTTTCCTGATACCAAACCAGTTGGAAATACTCGCGTTGGTCTCAATGGCCGGTGTAAGTTGCCCGTTTTCCACTTTGTACATAAAAGTGTTGGCCTCGCGCGGATTTCTTGTAAAAAACGCCCAGCCTTGCGGGAAAAAAGCGACAAGATTCGCCTTTGATTCTTTGGTAGCCGACAGCGGGTTGTAAGGCGTCATTACTTTCAAAACCGAGAACAGCACAAAAGCCCACACCGACGCGATTCCGAGCGTAATCCACGCTAATTTTTGAAGATATTTTAAGTCTTTCATGGTAAAAAATGATTGAGGTGAATTAATTATCGAGTACTAATTTTTTATCCTGACGCGGGGAAAGTATTTTGTCCTTAATCGTCTGAAAATCAAGTGCATTCCATTCGTAAAATTTGAGATACATGACCAGACAGGCAATCATGATCAGCGCAAAACTGAACAGCCCGTGTACCGCCCAAATGCCGAGGTGAAAAAACACAGCGGTGAAAAAAAGTATGTTTTTGAAATTCCGGTTGGAAGAAAAAAGGGCGGAAAACAGCAAAACTTCCAAAAGCATCGTACCCCAAGTGACCAGCGAGACGGTGAACGGCAGGCCCGCCCGCCGGGAAGTAATGACATCGACAAGCCCGGCGCTTCCGAAATCAAGGTCATTAAACCAAAAATAAACCGCCGTGCCATTCGTCCATTCCTGTACGCCCATTTTGGCTACGCCGGCGTGCAGGTAAATGACGGCAACCTGCATTTTGACGGCAAGCGCAAACAGGAACAGCGTGATTTGCTGGTAAATATTTAATGAAAAACCAGCTTTGCGCCAATGGTTGATGCGCTTGTCAAAAAGCGTAAAAGGAATCAGGAAAAAAGTGAAAATCGCATTGATCATATCGCCGCCGTCCACATTGTAAAGGCTGCTGGATATGCTGAACGCCACCCACCAATGCAGCACGCCCGTGAAACGCGGGAAATAGCCCGAAATCACCGCGAGCAAAACCGCGATAGAAAAAATCCTGGCCCATAAAAGATTTTCCACTCCAAAAACACAAAAAAGACTGAGGGGATTTTTTCCGGTGCAGATGACGGTCATTTCGTTGTTCAGCCCGTAATAAAAAATGATTTCCGAACTATTGAACACCAGAAAAGAGAGCGTGGCAAGCGCCAGAAGGCTTCTGATGAACGCATAAGCCGGCCCGTAAAAAGGCTTGGTTGAAATATCCCCGATTAAGCGCGAGAAAAAGTTAGTTAATTGCATTCCAGGTTGATTTTGAAGATTTTAGAAGGCATTTCAAAATTATCTTTCAATGCTATCCATGACCAGGGGAGCGGTTTTTGGGAGATGAGATAATACTCGCCGCAAAAGCCGAAATCCGCCACTTGCATCGTTGCGCGCGTCAGTTGCTTTCCATTTTTTCTGATAAATTCTTCTATAGATCCTTCGCACTCGACGGGTTGTATTTTTTTAGTTATCAGCTTGTCGTAAATCAGTCCGATTTTTGAATTGACGATCCTGTTTTCGCGGCTGAGTCCGAAGAGCATTCCTGCCGAAGTATTTCTGATTTCTTTTGAGACCAGGTTTCCGTTTTCATCCATTTTTACAAGATATTTTCTTTCCTCCTGCGGGTCTCTGGTGAAAAAGCCCCAGCCCTGCGGCAAAAAATAATTGACATGCGATTTTTGGAAAAAACTACTCCTGATTTTCACCGGATTTTCAGGAACGGAGGTGACCAAAAGGAAAAAAAACAAAAAAGCAAAACC
>CALMIT010000706.1 GCA_937864255.1 uncultured Saprospiraceae bacterium | reverse complement strand
ACGGACTGACTTTGGTGCTGGGAGGCGCGGAAGGCACGCTTTGGGACATCACAAATGCATACGTGTACCTCGCGCGGGTGGTCAATCATTTTCCAAAATATGACAGTCGTTACTCCGCGGCTGATTTCCGGCAGCCGAACTATTTTTATCAAAACACAAAAGACGCTGTTTCGAAAAATGTAAAACTGTCAAAACAGCCATTGCTCATCGGAGCCGCTGCTGCCTGGTTTGCTTTTCAGGCGATGAATGAATTGGAACGCCCCAACTCTCAGGGCGAGTGGGAACAATTCAGAAGTAGTAAAAAAATTGCCTGGAAGACGGGTACGAGTTTTGGATTTCGAGACGCCTGGGCGGTTGGTCTCACGCCAAAATATGCCGTTGGCGTTTGGGTAGGCAATGCTGACGGTGAGGGCAGACCCGGGCTCGTAGGCGTACAAACGGCAGCGCCCGTCATGTTTGATATTTTTGATCAATTACCGGAGTCGGGCTGGTTTAAGCAACCTTTTGACGAGATGGAGCGGATTCCTGTTTGCCGCCAGAGCGGTTACAGGGCTTCGGCGCTTTGTGAGTCAGATACCGTGTGGATTCAAAAAAACGGGCTGCGCAGCCCCGTTTGCACTTTTCATCAAAAAATCCACCTGGATAAAAGCGGTAGTTGGCAAGTCACTACCCAATGTGCTGATTTTAATGAAATCAGGCATGTGAACTGGTTTGTATTGCCGCCGGTAGAAGAGTTTTATTATAAAAGTAAAAATCCGAATTATAAATCGCCGCCGCCGCTGCATCCCGACTGTTACGGGCAGGAAGGCGGGGCAGCGGCAAGTATGCAGTTGATTTATCCGCGGCAGCCCACAAAAATTTTTGTACCCATTGATCTTGACGGAAAAATTAGTCCCACTGTTTTTGAAGTAGCTCACCGCCAGCCGGAGCTGAGCGTTTTTTGGCATCTGGATGGCAACTATCTCGGCGCTACCAAAAATTTTCATCAGATGGCGCTAAGCCCGCCGCCCGGCAAGCATCGTCTTACACTGGTAGATGAGCGTGGTAGCAGGTTAGAGCAACGTTTTGAAATAGTAGGTAAGGAGCAGTGAGGATAAAAAAAAACTCCTACATCGGGGGAGGCAAAATGCTGGATGTAGGAGCACTAAACATACTATGAGAAAACTACACGTGGCGAAAATATGTGGATTTTTTATAAAGTATTTTGTCGTTTAGGAAGTGGTAAAAGATCCGGTTTTTTTGGTTGGTTTGAATTAGGAAGTGGGAGAAAAGTGGCGCGGAAAAAAAGTGAATTTTTAAACCGGAAAACAGATTAAAATAAAATTAATTAGTTGGCATGAAATTGGAAAACGAGCATAGTGCTCAGCGAAGAAATTAACCGCAAAAAGCGTGGTGAACGACTGAGAAACAGAGGAAGTTTTTTGAGTTTAATTTTCAAAAGTGTGTATAAAAAAAATTCCTACACCCCAGAAGGGAAGAAGGTGTAGGACCTAAAACATACTATGAGAAAACTTAATGTAAAGTTATTCCGAAAGGATTCAGGAAAAAACCGGCATTTACGGAACGGTTATAACTTTTCGGTAAACGGCCAAAAAAGACCGGAGGGATATTTTGGGAAGAAAAAAGAAACTGTTTGATAGTTTCTGCCGGAGTAAAAATTAAGTTTTCATCTTTAAAAAAAATTCCTGCACCTAAGGAGGGAAACAAGGTGCAGGAAGACTAAACAAACATACTATGAGAAAACATTTTCAAATGTATGTCCCTTTATTCAAATGTAAAAAATGCTTTTAAGGAACGGACTCGTTTTGGAGCCCAGTGGTCAATAAGTCTTACGAAGCGGTAAGTATTTCACGCCTATTGTACAGTCAAATCCACTATCGGTATCTGGATTTCCACTTTTGTGCCTAGTGCGGCGCCGGTTTTTTCATTTACCAAATCAATGGTTTTTACAAAAACGCCCTTATTCGGCGAGTTGTGCAGAATGCGCAAGCGATCTTCCGTTATGAGCGTGCCTTTTGAGCGGTGATTCTGATACTTCTCGTCGGCTTCCCGCCGACGCCGAGCCTCGGCTCTGCCGATGCCATTGTCTTCCACGATGCAAATCAGGTTGTCTTCGTCCAACATTCTGAAAATCACTGAAATAAAACCTTTGTCTCTCGAACGAATTCCGTGTTCGAGCGCATTTTCGATATAAGGCTGTACGATCATGGTAGGCACGCCGAAAATATCCTCCTCGATTTCTTCGTCAATTTCCATTTTGTACTCCATTTTGTCAGCAAAGCGGAGCCTTTTGTTCAGTTCAAGATAATTTTGTAAAAACTCAATTTCTTTTTCGAGCGAAATAATTTCGAGGTCGGAATAGTCGAGGCTCTGGCGCATCAGGTCTGCAAATTTTGCCAGAAATTTTGAGGCATTGGTAGTGTCGCCGAGGTTGATGTAATCCTGGATCGAATTAAGCGCGTTGTGCATAAAATGCGGATTCATCTGGGCGCGGAGCGCTTTGAGTTGCAATTTTGTGGCTTGCAATTGTAACAATTCGGCTTCCTGCTTTTTCTTTTCTGCTTCGAAACGCACTTCCAATTCCAGCGTCTTTCTCTGTTTTATTTCTTCGAGGTATTTTTCATTAAATTCTTCGTAAAGTATTTGGTGCTCGTAAGCGCTTTTATAATCGCCCAATTCTGCGTGAAAAGAGCTGATTTCTTTACAAATCGCACAGATTTCCATGTAGTCTCCCGCCTTGCGGGCGTTTTCGTACGCGGAATCAAAATAACGCAAAGCCCTTTTATTCTTGTGTTTTTCGGCAAATAGCTTGCCGCGCCAGCGGTCAAGTGTGGCAAACTGCGCCCAGTTTTCGTTTGATTTTTCACGGTGTAGCGACTCGGCGCGGTTCAATAATTCCAAAGCCTTTTCATATTCTTTTTTTTGCAGGCTCAGATAACCGAGATTTCCGTAAGCACTGGCCCTGGTATGCTGGCTGATGTCGTCAGGACTTGAAATGGCTTTTTGAAAATAAAACTCTGCATTTTTTTCGTCGCCCAAGCCGAGGTAGGCATTGCCGACATTCAGATAATGCCAGGAAAGGCGCGTGGTCATGCCCAGCGATTCGCACAAATTCACAGCGTTCAAAATGGCTTTTACACTCTTTTCTCTTTCATCATTGCGCTCGTACACCAGCCCCAAACCGCTGTAAATCAGCGTTTGAAAATAAAAATCTTTGGGCTGCAAATCCGGCGTCTGCGCCGTCAATATTTTTTCCGCCTCCAAAAAAGACTCCACTGCATCGCCGTAATTTTTGTAATACAAAAGGTTGATGTACCCTTCGCGGCAAAAAATCCGCGCCTGTAGATTTGGCGACGGAAAATTGCGCAATACTCTTTTGGCTCGTTCCAGGTAATAACCGGCGGATTCGATTTTTTCAAGATTGACATATACGCCGGCAAAATCTATAAAAGCCTCTGCCTGCTGCTGCAAGTCGGCGCGCTCTTCGAGCAAATCCAGCGCATTTTTATAATGAATTTCGGCAAGATTGTAATTGTACAACTGATTTTCGACGAAGCCTGAAGTCAGAAGGAAACTGAGCCGGTAGTCGGGTTGAAATGTTTCGTGCAGCAATTCATTCATCTCTGCCAGCAATTGCTGCGCTTTGCGCACATTGGTGAGTGCGTAGTGGCCGCTCAGTTTGTTGAGCATTTTCAACCGCGTTTCGGTCTCAAAAGCCTTTGGCAACTCTTTTTCCAAAGTTTCTAACTCAGTCATCTTTACGAAAATGTAGATTTAAAATTTTTCAAATATACATTCTTTGCTTCTAATCAATTCCTTGATTGCTTTTTGAAAAAATTATTGCTGCAATAATCTTTCCGCCTGCCCGATAGCCTCGTGTATGTCGCTGCAAATATTCTCCCGGCCCAGCAATTTTGGAAAACCTGATTTTTCCAGTTCCTCCAAAACTTCCGTCCGCACGCCCGACAAAATCACCCTGGTTTTTCCCGCCTGCATGGATTTTACAATTTCTTTCAAAGTGTGCAGCCCCGTCGCATCAATGATCGGCACGTTGCGCATCCGCAAAATCAACACTTTCGGACGGTCGCTTTTTACGATGTTGAGCGCTTCTTTGAAATTTTGCGCCGCTCCGAAAAACAGCGGCCCATTCACTTCAAAAACTTCCACACCTTTCGGAATACTCAGTTTGCCGGTCGCGTCGGGGTCGTCTGCGTCTTCTTTTTCTGTCAATTGTTCGGTGATCGAGCTTACGTGGCTAATCTGCGCCATGCGCCGCATAAATAAAAAAGCCGCCAGCACCATCCCGATTTCGATGGCTACCGTGAGGTCAATCAGCACGGTGAGCAGAAAAGTGCTGAGCAGCACAATCACGTCCGCCGACGGACCGCGCAGTACCGAGCGAAAAGATTTCCACTCGCTCATATTGTACGCCACCACGACCAAAATACCCGCCAGGCACGAGAGCGGAATCAGCTTCGCCCATTGTCCCACGAAAAGCATGATGATGAGCAAAGTGAGCGCATGTATCATGCCCGCCACGGGCGTTCTGCCGCCATTTTTTACATTGGTGACGGTGCGGGCAATGGCGCCGGTGGCCGGGATGCCGCCAAAAATCGCTGAAAAAATATTCGCGCCACCCTGGGCTATCAGTTCTGTGTTTGAGCGGTGATTGCCGCCTATCATCCCGTCGGCTACGGTCGCCGAGAGCAACGATTCGATAGAACCGAGCAGGGCGATCGTGAAAGCCGGCTCTATTAAATGTTTGATGGTAGCAAAATCAGGAATACTAAAATCCGGTCGTGGCAGGCTGTTGGGAATGTCGCCGAATTTGGTTTCGATGGTTTCGACGGGCAATTGAAAATATTGCACCGCAAACGTGGAAATGATGATGGCAAAAAGCGAACCCGGGATTTTTGAAGAAAAAACCGGAGAAAAATAAGTGAGCAAAACTGTGAAAACGGCGATGCCTGTCGCCGCCCAATTGATGCCGGAAAAATTTTCAAAAACCGCCCGCCATTTGTCTGTGAAATCTGCCGGCATCTGCTCCATCGGCAATCCGAAAAAATCTTTCATCTGCGAAGAAAAAATGATCAGCGCGATGCCGCTGGTAAAACCGACGATGAGCGGGTGCGGAATAAATTTAATGACCGAACCCAGTTTGGCAAAGCCCATCGCCAGGATCATAAAGCCGGCGATGAGCGTGGCGATGGTCAGACCGGCCACGCCGTACTGCTCCACAATTCCGTACACGATGACGATAAATGCGCCGGTCGGTCCGCCGATTTGCACGCGGCTGCCGCCGAATGCCGAAATGATAAATCCGGCGACGATGGCGGTGAAAAGTCCTTTTTCGGGCGGCACGCCGGGGGCGATGGCAAAAGCGATAGCCAGGGGCAGCGCCACGACGCCGACAATCAAACCCGCCATCAAATCATTGGAAAACTGTGCGCGGCTGTATCCTTCTTTTAAAATTGAAAACAACTTTGGCTGAAACATGCGTGAGTCGAGATTTTTGAATTGAATAAAGAGCTGAAAGGCAATTTTTAAAAATGACAGCCGGCAGAGCTATCGTCACCTTATTTTTGCTTTTAAAAAAGCTGATGACCGAAAATGAAAAACGGGCGTGAGAATTTTCCCGCGCCCGTCACTTTTCAAACCGTTTTTTAAATAATCAATAATAATGGAGCCTGCGCACTTTGGCGGCATATTTTGCCAGCCTGAGTACCTGGCAGGTGTAGCCGTACTCGTTGTCGTACCAGGCGTAAATCGTTACATTTTTACCGTCGTTGCTCATAATTGTCGAAGGAGCGTCCACCACGCAGGCGGCGGTAGTGCCCACGATGTTGCTCGACACAAATTCCTCCGAGGTGCTGTATTGAATTTGTTCCACAAAATCACCGCGCAAGGAAGCATTTTTCAAAACCTCGTTCACGCCGTCCTTGCTGGAATTTTTTTTCAAAGAAAGACTCAAAATAGCCAGCGATCCGTCGGGCACGGGTACGCGTACGGCGTTGCCGGTCATGACTTCTGCCAGGTGCGGCAGCACAGAACCGACTGCCTCGGCAGCGCCCGTGGAAGTGATCGCCATGTTGATCGGCGCGCCACGGCCGCGGCGCGGTTTTTTATGAAAATTGTCGAGCAGGTTTTGGTCGTTGGTATAAGCGTGGATGGTTTCGATGTGACCGCGTTCGATGCCGAAAGTATCGTCAATCACTTTCAACACGGGCACAATGGCGTTGGTGGTGCAGCTCGCCGCACAAAAAACCGGGTCTTTTTCCACATCCAAATCCGCCTGGTTGGCGCCGTACACGATGTTCGGAATTTTTTTGCCGGGGGCGGTGAGCATCACTTGCGCGATGCCGGGACGCAGGTGGATACTGAGCGCATCTTTGTCGCGCCACACGCCGGTGTTGTCTATCAAAAGCGCCTCGTTGATGCCAAATTCGGTGTAATCAATGTCGGTCGGTTTGCCCGCGAAAATGAGTTTGACGCGATTGCCGTTGATGACGAGTTCGGTGTTTTCCACGTCCAGCTCCACAACGCCTTTAAAGTCGCCGTGAATGCTGTCGCTTTGAAGCAGGGCGGCGCGTTTTTCCAATTCTTCTTTTATGGTTTTCATACTTTGGCGCAGCACGATGGCTTTGAGGCGGAGCTGGTCGCCGCGGCCGGTCATTTCAATCACGCGGCGCGCCACGAGCCTGCCGATACGCCCAAAACCGTACAACACCACGTCTTTCGGTTCGAGACTTTGTCCGTTGGTGTGGTTGACAAAATGCCCGAGTTTGGCGCGTACGAAATCGTACATATTTTGAAAACCGCCTTTTTCGCTAATCCACTCGGAAGCCAGTTTGCCGAGGTCAATTTTTGATGGCGGCAGATTGTCCAGCGACGCGATAGCCTGCGCCAGCGAGAGCGAAGTTTCGACCGAAACGGGATCCGCGATGTAATTTTTTGCAATGCTGTGAATGTTGATCAACTCGCTGGGGCGCGTGTCATAAATATCCTGGCGGAAAAAAATCAGTTCGATAGACTTATCGAAACGCAACTCGCCGACGATGCGGAGCAGTTCGAGCGCGTTCTTTTCTTTTTCGTGCCAACTGCCGAGGGCGGCGTTGGCGCGACTGCGGTGTAATATTTTATTTTGTTCCATGATAGCAGATCACTGGTTTTGTGCCGGGGCGAGTCCCCGAAGTGATTAGGAAAAAAATTTTTGCTAAGGTAGGAAGAATGACTTGGAAAATGGTTGCCCGAAAGGGCAGTTTTATTTTGAATTTTAAAATTGAATTCTTTCGGAAAGTTTCTGCTTTTTCCAACCTTCGTCTTTTAAAAACTCAAAATGGAAGCGCGCGATAAAACGGTTCGATTTTTTCTGCTCGGCTGGCTGCTGCTCAATTTGCTTCAAAGTTATTTCACCGAACTTTTCCACGACGAGGCTTATTATTGGATGTTTTCTCAGCACCTCGACTGGGGTTACAAAGACCATCCGCCTGCTGCGCCGGCATTTATCTGGCTCGGCTGGCAGTTGTTTCAAAATGAACTTGGCGTGCGCCTGCTCATGGTGCTGGCGAGTACCGCCACGCTCTGGCTCGCTTACAAAATCATCCGCCCCGCCGACGTCCGCTTTTTTTTCCTGCTGGCTTTTTCGATGATGATAGTGAATGTGGGCGGCTTTATGGCTGCGCCCGATGTGCCGCTGTTGTTTTTCACCACCCTGTTTTTTTACTTTTTAAAAGACTATTTTGAAAAAGACAGTTGGGCGACGGCCGCCGGACTCGCGCTGGCGCTGACCGGCATGGCTTATTCAAAATATCACGGTGCGCTGGTGCTGCTCCTCGTACTTTTTTCCAATTTAAAACTATTAAAACGACCCAGCATCTGGCTGATTCCGGCGGCTACTTTGCTGCTTTATCTGCCGCATTTGTACTGGCAGTGGGCGAATGATTTTCCCTCCTTTCGCTACCATTTTCAGGACAGGGGAGAGGATAAATACGAGTGGACTTTTATCAGCGATTATATGCTGGGACAACTGATTATCTGGGGGCCGCTGGTCAGTGTGCCCGTTTTTTGGGCTGCCTGGAAATTCAAAAGCCGGACGCCTTTTGAGCGCACAATGCAGTGGGTATTTTTTGGTATCGTCGGTTTCTTTTTTTATCAGAGTTTTCAGCAGCGCACCGAGGCGAATTGGACGACGGTGGTATTAGCGCCGCTGCTTTTGATGGCGACAAAACAGCTTGAAAATCAACCGATTTTAAAAAAATGGACGAAGCGGCTGATAGTTGCCAGCCTAGTTTTAGTCGCTCTTTTTCGGATTTACATGGTCTGGGATTTTTTGCCAAAAAATGTGAATCCGCGCAACGAATTTCACGGCTGGCGCAGCTGGGCGGCGGACATGAGTGAACTCGCCGGCGATCTTCCGGTAGTTTTTTACAACCGCTTTCAAAAACCGGTAAAATATCTTTTTTACAGTCGAAAACCGGCGCATTGTCTGAGCGTGGATTTCGATACCGGCACTCAATTCGACCTGATCAATGAAAGCGAAGAAATGGTGCAAGGCAGGCGCGTGATCAACATCGTGGACGACAAAAGATATTTCGATAAAATGGACTCAATCGTCACGCTGCCGCGCAGCGGAAAGAAAGTCGGTTACCGCATTATTGACGATTTCCGCTCGTACAATCGCCTGAAAGTCAAAGTTTTGGATAAAATTCCCGCGCTTTCGCCCGACACGACTTTTTCTTTAAAAATTGAAATCAGCAACCCGACAGATAAAATGGTGAGTTGGGACGAGACGGGGCCGCGCGCCACTTCACTGGCGTACATTGTGATTCAATACGAAACGATTTTTATACAGGAAGCGGCATTGGAAAAATTTCCAAAACAGACTTTACAGCCCGGCGAAAAAATGGAAACCGAAGTACGCCTGCGAACGCCCGAACAGCCCGGACGTTACCGTTTTCGCTTTGGTTTTGAGGTCAAAGATTTGCAAATGGGGCGCAACAGCGGCTTTTATGAAATGCGCGGCGAAGCGCAAAAAAATGAATAAAACAAACGCCCAATTTTTAATCTTTTTTACCATTCCAAAGTTTTCAAATCTGACGGCCGGAATCTAAAAATCTCACAGCTCAAAATCTAAAAAGTGGTCCCAGTTTATAAAAAATCCAATCCGCTCACCACCGGTCTCGAATTTTTGAAAGACCCGCTCAGTTTTATGCTCAAAAACGGGCCGCAATACGGCGATTTGTACCGCGTTTGGCTGCCTTTGCGGCGGCTTTACGTGACCACCGACCCCGAAGTAATTCGCCACGTTTTGCAAACGCATCACCGCAATTATGTCAAAAGTCCCGCTTATCGCAACCTGAAACTGGCGCTCGGCAACGGGCTGGTGACCAGCGAGGGCGATTTTTGGTTTAAGCAGCGGCGGCTCGCACAGCCTGCATTTTACAAAGCGGCGCTTGCCGGCATTTTTGAAAAAATGGCGGATGTGGCGGAGGATTTTTGCAAAAACCTGGAACAGGAGCGCGGCGCCACGATCGAGCTTGCGCAAAAAATGATGGAAGTGACTTCCGACATCGTCCTGAAAGCGCTTTTCAGCGTGAGCAACGACCGCGACAAACAGCAGATGTACCGTCAAATCATCGGCGCGCAGGAGTACATTATGGATCGCACCACGCACCCTTTTCGCATCCCGTTTTATTATCTGAATGGCCGTCCCCGGCAGTTTTTGAAATACCGCCGCGATTTTGACGAAATGGCTTACCGCTTTATTGACGAGCACAAAAAAAATCCTGACCCGCCCGCCGATTTTTTGACGCTGCTGCTTCAAACCAAAGACGCCGACACGGGCGAAGGTATGAGCGATTTGCAAATCCGAGACGAGGCGATTACCATTTTTGCCGCCGGTCACGAAACCTCCGCCAATGCGCTGAGTTGGACGATTTATTTACTTTCGCAACACCCAAACATCGCCCGAAAAGTGCGGGAAGAAGCCGAAAATGTTTTCGGAGATAAAAAGCCGGAATTTGCTGATATTCAAAAACTTAGCTACGCAAAACAGGTCATCGAAGAAAGTATGCGGCTGTATCCGCCCGCCTACGCGGTGGGCAGGGAAGCTGCAATAGATGACGAAATATTGGGTGAACCGATACCCAAAAAATCCATCGTTTTTATCGGCATTCACGCATTGCATCACAGCGAAAAATACTGGCCCGATCCTGAAAAATTTGACCCCGAACGCTTCACGCCGGAAAAGGCAAAGGATCGTCCAAAATTTGCCTATATGCCTTTCGGACTCGGTCCGCGCATGTGCATCGGCGAACATTTTGCGATGATGGAAATGCAACTGTTGCTCGCCCTGCTGATTCAAAAATTTGACTTTCAATACGCCGGAAAAGAAGCTCCGGGCTACATTACGCTCGTCACTTTAAAATCCAAAAACGGGATGCCGATGCGGGTGGGGTAGAGGCGTCGGTGGGAAAGGAGAAATGTTTTTACTTTTGTAAACAAAAAATAAATCTGATGAACTCGATATTGATCAGTCCGAAAACAAAAGCTCAGTTCAAACTAATAAGCGATTTGCTGGACGAAATGAACATAGAAAAATCCATTCTTACGGAAGAAGAAAAGGAAGATATTGGATTGGCGCTAGCAATGCGCGAAGCCGACAGGAGCAAAAAAGTTTCCTTGAGAACTATCAAGCTCCATTCCTAAAAGTTTCGTTAAAAAGACCATAAGGTTGCGCCAGTGGTGAAATGGCTGCCATCTGTGTCGTTTGTATGCCCACGGCTGCTTTCGGGCGGCTTATTTTTTCACCAAAAATCCAACAGCGATGAACAGGCTTTTTTCTATTTTCGGCTTAGTGCTTTTCCTTCCTTTTTTACCCGCCGGCGATTCTGACGTTTACAATTTAAAAAATGAAAAAAAGAAAGCCGCCATTCAGATGGCGCTCCTCCTCGACACCAGCAACAGTATGGACGGACTGATAGACCAGGCAAAATCCCAACTTTGGAAAATGGTCAACGAACTGGCAACTACTCAAAAAAACGGCGAGACGCCCGACATTGAAATCGCCATTTACGAATATGGAAATGATGGATTGAGCGTAAAGAGCGGTTATGTGCGGCAGGTGGCTCCGCTCACCAACGACCTCGACGAAATTTCCGATCAACTTTTCAAACTGACTACCAATGGCGGCTCCGAGTACTGCGCCTGGGCGATCAAAGACGCGGTGAAAGACCTCACTTGGACCAACGACGCCGGCGACCTGCGCCTCATCGTCATCGCGGGCAATGAGCCGTTTGATCAGGGACCTATCACGCCGGATGAAGCGGTGAAAGATGCGACCGGCAAAGGCATTTGTATCACCACGATTTTTTGCGGCAATTGGGACGAGGGCGCGAATACCGGCTGGAAATTAAAGTCGAGCCGCGCCGATTGCGAGCAGTATTTGAATATTGATATGGATCAAAAAGTGGCGCACATTCCTACGCCTTACGACGACCGCATTATCGCACTCAATCAGGCGCTAAACGCCACTTATGTGAGTTACGGCCGCGAGGGCGAGATGAAAATGATGAACCAGGCTACGCAGGATATGAATGCGGCAAGTTACAGCGGCGCGAGCTTGCGCGAGCGTGCTTCGTTCAAAGCCAAAAAACAATACAACAATGCTTCCTGGGATTTGGTGGATGCTGCGGAATCGGACGAGGAAGTTATCAAAGATTTGAAAAAGGAAGACCTGCCCGATGAAATGAAAAATATGAACGTGGAAGAGCGCAAAGCCTACATCGAACAAAAACGCCAGGAACGCGAAAATATCAGAAAGGAAATTTTGGATTTGGAAACCAAAGCGAATGCTTTTGTGGCTGAAAAACAAAAAGAAATGGCGGTGACGCAGACTTTGGACAATGTGATGAAAAACTCCGTGAGAGAACTGG
>CALMIT010000705.1 GCA_937864255.1 uncultured Saprospiraceae bacterium | reverse complement strand
GAAAGCGGATCGGACGTGACCACCTTTCCCATCCGTCTCCAAAACCCGGCGACAAACGGGCTTATGATGATAGATTTTGACGGTTCGGGCAGTTACAATTTTTTTCTGGCAGCCGAAAATGGCGGCATTTATGGCTTCGATACAAAAGGACGCCCGCTGCCCGGCTGGAATCCGCGCACCGGCGTGGGGGACATTCGCCACCCTTTGAAGCATTTTCAACAAGACGGCAAGGATTATCTCGTGGCACTCGCCGGTGAAAGAACCGTTCATTGTTTTCAGCGCGACGGAAGCGTGCGATTTCCGCCCATTGTTTTGGAAGGCAAGTTGCCTTTTTCGATGCCGGCGGTGCAATCATACCCCGGGGCCGGGCGCATTGTGCTTTGCGACGACGGCGGCACAGCCACGGTCATCAACCCCGAAGGCAGTTCGTTTAAATTGCTATTGAAAGCCGCCGGCACTACGGGCATTCGGTTTTCATTTGCCGATTTTTCGGGCGATGACAGGAATGACTATCTGGTGGCGGGTGACAGCGAGGCGGTTTTGTACGGGTATGATGAAAAAAACGATTTTAAAAAATGGCAAAGCATAAAACTTCCGGAGCAGGTGGAAAAGGTTTTTGCCGTCAAGGTCTTGCAATCGCCCAAAAAGTTTTTTGGCGCTTTGTCCGAAAATAAAAAATGGCTCTATCTTTTTGACACATCGGGCAAGCTCGTGTCCGATTTTCCGCTGGCAGGCTCCACTGCTTTTTCCATAAAAGACTGGTTTGATGACGGCAAGCCCGCCCTTATCACCGGGCTTGAAAACAGCGTTTACATCTACCGACTTGAATGAAGGTGTGCGGTTCATCAATTTTTTGGTGCAAAAAAACAAAAAGAATTCTGCAACCAAATATACCCCTTACTTTGAGGTGTTTTATTAAATTCGCCACCACGAAACACCTATCAACCATAAATTATGCTAAAAGTCGTACTGGTTGACGATGAAAAGGAAAGTTTGGAGGCCATTTCAAAAACACTCGAAATATACTTTCCAAATGTAGCGGTCATAAACATGTTTGACGATTCGATTAAAGCGTTGTCTGCTATTCCTTTGTTACAGCCTGATTTGGTTTTCCTGGATATAGAAATGCCCGGTATGAACGGACTGGAACTGGTCATGAGACTGGAAGAATTCAAAGGAGAAATTATTTTCATCGCCGCCTACAATCAATATGCCCTCAACGCTATAAAACTCAGCGCGCTTGACTACCTGCTAAAGCCCGTCGCTCCTTCAGACCTTGAGGCGGCGCTGCTGAAAGCCGAAACGGAAATTGCAAATAAAAAACGGCTGGAACAATTTCGCGTGCTTTCCAACCTTTTGTACAGCGGGGGGGATTTGCGGAATGGAATCCATCAAAAACACAAAGTGGCGCTGCCGACCTTTGACGGCATTTCTTACGTAAGTATGGAATCTATCATTCGCATCGAAGCCAACCAAAATTATTGCGAATTTTATCTTGTTGACGGCAATAATAAACCGCTCATTATATCGAGGAATATCGGCATTTATGAAGAGAGTCTTGAAATTTATCATTTCATGCGCATCCATCGTTCGCATATTATCAACCTCAAAATGGTCAAGGAATTTGTCAGACAAGACGGAGGATATGTGAAGATGGTGGACGATACAAGTATTGAGGTATCGCGCGGGAAAAGAGAGATATTGCTGGAGCGCCTGGAGCAGATATGAAAACTACTTTCGTGGCACTGAGTTTATTGCTAGTACATTCATAAGCGCAGTTCATTCATTTGGCTGAAAAACAAATGTCGTTTGCGCTTAAATTTAAAGCATGTTTTTTATTACACACTTAAATTTATAAAAAATGGTAATCTACTTAGACGATCCGAATCTCACTTTCAATTCCGGCCCGGGTTTCAGCGGCGGCTCCGAAAATCCATTGCCTTTGGCAGCAGACGCTATTGCCGTACTCAGCCAAAATGTGAACTACTATAACCTCGTTGGCTACAATGCGATTTATGACAGCGTCAATATTTTCGTTTGGGCGGCTGTAAACGGAACGGGGCAGTATTATCAGGGTGAAAATTCAATTGTAGCCGCCTCATGTCCGCCAAATTGTGATGAGAAGTAAACAGAAAATTCACTTCAACCATTAACATCTTAGCCTTTGACGGTTCGATACGTTTGTGGAATAGTTTTATTTTTTACTGTTTTTATTTCGTTCCGTTTGTTGTCTCAACAAACGGAACTGCCGGCTATTTTTCATTTTCAAAATGCTGCACAAGGGCTTGCGTCGGAATTTAATTGGTATATCACGCAAGATAGTGAGGGCTTCGTTTGGGTTAGTTCATTATCAGGCTTGAATCGCTTCGACGGAAGGAAAGTCAGGCAGTATCATGCAGAAAAAAATAATCCCGCTTCATTATTCAGCGATAATATCCAAAGCAGATTTTATGAAGATAAAGAGAGAAATCTTTGGTTTTGCAGCCACGAATGTATCCAACGTTATAACCGGAACAGCGACGATTTTACCCGTTTTTTCATAAAAGACTCAACCGGCATTGATTTTAAGGAAGATTATAAAATATTTGGTCTTGAACGGGATAGTTTTTTGTGGTTGAGGGCAGGTGTAAAAGGTGAGGTTTTCAGATTCCCGATTTATCCTCCGCATCGGCCTGAAAAATTTTTCACCTTATCTAAAGAAGGTTTTTTCCCCCGATTCGATCAAAAGTCTGAAACTATTTACTTTTTCGATTATGAAAATAACCTTCAGAAAGGTATTACGGGTTATTTTTTAAAAGGCAGCCGACCTGAGAAAATCAGACGTTTTCTTGAAGAACAATTTGCCTCGCATCCACAGGAGTATTTCAAAAAAATACTTTTTGCCAACGATACCGCTCTTTGGCTTTCTACAAATAACGGAATGGCTGTGTGGAATTTCCAAAAGAGAAAACTAAGCTATCCGCATCATTTTCCGAAAGGAGAATATCACCTTACTTTTGATAAACAACAAACTTTTTGGGTAGCGGAAAGAAATCAGGGCTTGTTTAAAAAATATCAAAATGCCGCCTCGCCGCTTAAAGTTTCTATCAAAGATTTCAATTCATTTGCAGCCAGCAAAAATGCTTTATCGAATATTTACATCGATCCGCAACAGACAAGATGGCTGAGTTTTTATGAGAATGGAATCGCCTTTTCAAATCCCAAAAAGAAAAAATTTGAGTGGATAGAGAAATTTCCTCTTGATGGTAAAAATACCAATTATCAGTTCTCGTCATTTGCACAAGACGATTTAGGAAGAATCTGGTGTACTACTTATTTTAACGGGCTTTTCCTCGTTGACCAACGCGATAAAACAACTATAATAAATAACAAAAAAGTCCCCGGATATTTACAAAAAAAAATAAACCACGTGTTTAAAGGAAATGATGGAATTGTATGGTTTTGCACTTCACAGGGTATAGCTTATTTTGATTCCAAAACCTCCTCTTTTCACCTTATCAAAACACCGGAAGGATTGCATCCGTCATTTATGGCCGGGGTACAACTGCGAAATGAAAAATTAATATTTACAAATTTCAGTAAAGGCATTTATGAACTATTTCAGGAAAATAATACCTGGCAATTCAAAAAACTATACGACTCAAATAACCGGCTTTATGCAATGTTATTTGAAGACAGCCAGGGACAAATTTTTGCCAATGCCAATACTACTGAGATTGAAGTATTTCGCTGGAATGAAGGACGGCTCCAATTAATCAAAACCTTGCCTGTAGGCGGGTTCCTTTATGGTTTTTATGAAGATAAAATGGAAAACTCTGTTTGGCTGGCAACTTCGACCGGACTCGCTAAAGTCAAGGCCAAAGCTCTGGATTCCATACCACGGATTTATACGGAAAAAGACGGACTGCCTTCCAAAAATGTGATGGCAATCTTGGCGGACGCAACAGGAAATTTTTGGTTAAGCACTGACAGAGGTCTGAGCATTTTTAAAAGGCGCGACGACACTTTCCATAATTTTTCACTTAGCGACGGGATGCACTCCTCGGCATTTCACGCCCGCGCCGCCGTTCGTCTGCACAACGGCAAAATGTGGTTTGGCGGTGAAAACGGCATTACCATTGTTGACCCCGATTCCATTCATTTTGTAAAAACTTTGCCCAAATGCAAAATCACGCAAATAAAAATTAATGACGAATTAAAAAAAGAGCTTGTCTGCGCTCAAACCGGAGCTACCAATATCAGCGAAATTAAAGAAATTCGACTCCCTTTTAGCGAGAATACTTTGTCTTTTGAATTCGTTGCTATCGAGTATTCCGACCCGCAATCCAATCAACTGGCTTACAAAATGGAAGGCGCTGACGACCATTGGGTGGTCATGGAAAAAGGCGCCGAAGGTTTTAGCCGTTATTCCAATCTGCGCCCGGGGAGCTATTTATTTAAAATAAAAGGCGCCAACAGCGACGGTTTTTGGAATGAAAAACCTGCCGTTTTGAAAGTGGTCATCATGCCGCCTTTTTATGCGACCTGGTGGTTTATATCGCTGTCCATTTTTACGGTTTCACTGCTGATTTTTCTTTATTATCAATGGCGCATTCGCCAGGTGCGCGAAAAAGCCGAACTAAAAACCCGCATTGCCGAAAACAAAATGGAAGCGCTGCGCGCGCAGATGAATCCTCATTTTATTTTTAACAGCCTGCATTCTATCAACAGCTTTATTTTGCGGCAGGACAACCGCAATGCAAGCGAGTACCTCACGCAGTTTGCCAAATTAATCCGCATGATTTTGGAACATAGCCGGCAGTCAATGGTGTCTTTGGAAAAAGAAATAGAACTTTTGGAATTGTATATGAAAGCCGAAGCGAAGCGTCTGAAAAATCCTTTTACTTATGCCATAGAAATTGACGACGCGCTGGATATGTTTGATACCGAATTGCCGAGCATTCTTTTGCAGCCTTTTATCGAAAACGCCGTCTGGCACGGTGTTTCTCACCGCGATTCGGCGGGGCATATTTTGCTCGGTTTTTATAAAGAAAACGGCTTTTTAAAATGTGTAGTTGAGGACAACGGCGTGGGGCGCGCCAAAGCCGAAGAGTTGAAAAAAGCAAAAGGAAAAAGCCACCAGTCGCTCGCCATGAAAATAACCGAAGAGCGGCTCAAACTACTTTACCCGCAAAATGCAGAGGGTGCGAAAATCAACATAATTGATCTTCTTGATGAAAACGGACAGGCAACCGGTACGCGGGTTGAAATTCGGCTGCCGCTCACAGATTGAATATTTCGTCCCCCGGCGGCAATGTTTTCAGTTGCAAATCAGTTCGCAGGCATTTGCAAAAAAGGTTTCTGGCAGTATCTTTGAAATCCCGTCTTGCATACCAAACCTTATCAATGATGAAATTTTTTACCCTCTTGCTCACTTTTTTTATTTGCTGCTTTTTTACAAAAACGCAAAATGCGCAAACGCCCGCAGTGTCTGGCGTCATCACCAAAGGGCTGGAGGTAGCGCAAACCTGCCTGACCACCGGCAAGTATGAAAAAGCCATCGAAGTAGCGGAGAATACTTACCGGGAAGCAAAAAAACAAGGAGAAACCGAACTGGCTGCCCTGGCACTGAACATCAAAGGGAAGGCGCTGATGAATGAGGGTAGGAGAGGCGTTTTTGGCGGAAATAAAGCCCGTGCGGAATTCAGAGAAAGTCTAAAATTGCTTGAGGAGGCCGGTTCGAAAAATAAGGAACTCATGATGGACAATCTGGAGCAACTTAAAGCCATTGCCATCAAAAATAACGATGCCAAAGCCGTCACCCTTCTGGAGGCCAAAATGGAGATGCTGCACCCCGGACTAAAATCCGTGAATAAACTGGAGTTGCAAAACCAGATAGACGCTTTGGAAAAAGAAAACCAGGAAATAGACGCCGAAAAAGAAAAAGCACGCCGGCAACAAATGGAATTGCTGAAAACCAGCAAATCGCTGGCACAAAATCTGGAAAAACGACAGGCTGAACTCGAACTAATGAACCAGGAACAGCTTCGGCAGGAATTGTTGATTAACCTGCAAAAAAACATCGTTGACTCGCTCGAATATCACAATCAACTCAGCGCTATGGAACTCGAAAACAAGGAAATAGCGCTCAAAGAAGAGCAGGCTACACGCAATTTTACCATCGCGGTCGCTATCATTGTTTTGCTGGTGGCTATCGGGTTTTTGGTGGCTTTTTTGAGGCAGCGCACGTTTTCGAAAATATTAGCTGAGAAAAATAAAATCATCATAGAAGAAAAACAGCGCTCCGAAACTTTACTACTCAACATCCTTCCGGCGCTGGTAGCCGAAGAATTGAAAACGAACGGGCACACCGAGGCGCGCCATTTTGACAATGTCACCATCCTTTTTGCCGATTTTATAAATTTCAGCCGCATTTGCGAGCTGCTTTCGCCGCAGGAACTGGTGAACGAACTCGATCATTGCTTCAAGGCTTTTGATGAAATCGTGCAGCGGCATCAACTTGAAAAAATAAAAACCATCGGCGATGCTTACATGTGCGCCGGCGGATTGTCCGAACGCAGCCAGGACAATGCTGTGCTGGTCATCCGAGCAGCTTTGGAAATGCAGCGATTTTTGGACAAATGGAACAAAGACAGAAAAGCCAAAGGCAAGCCGGAATTTCACGCACGTTTTGGCGTACATTCCGGGCCGGTGGTAGCCGGCGTGGTGGGTTCCAAAAAGTTTGCTTTCGACATCTGGGGCGACGCCGTGAATCTCGCCTCGCGCATGGAAACGAGCAGCGAATCAGACCGGATCAATATTTCCGGCGAAACCTACGCTTTGGTAAAAAATGATTTTAAGTGCACCTATCGCGGTCGCATCACGGCCAAAAACAAAGGCGAGATTGAAATGTATTTCGTGGATGGACAACTGAAAGAAAACAAAAAATCAGCCGCCTGATACTCCGCCGAAAATGAATATCAATTCAAATTTTCTGATAGACCTGCTTCCGGCTCCGCCGGTGCTTTGCCGAGGTATTTCAGCCCATTTTCCGTCCATTCCTTAATCGCTTTTTCATCGCCCAATTCAGAGTAACAGCGCACTATGCTGGTAACAATCCGGGCTTTTTCCTTGTCGGTTTTTTGCCCGATTTCTAATGATTTTTTGAAATCATGAATAGCCTCATTAAATCTTCTCAAAAACTGATACGCCAACCCGCGATTGAGAAAAGCATTCGGATCGTTCGGATTAAGATCAATAGAACTTGACCAGTCATTTTTCGCATTGGTGACCGTCTCTTCCGTCTGCGGAATAATGGAAAAATAAGCCAGGCCGCGGTCAAAATAACTAAGACTCAAAGTGTAATACACCTCCCAATTTTTGTTAAGTTTAATCGCCGTATCATAATCTTCGATGGCTTTCAAAAAATCATTTTTCTTGGAATAACACAGTCCCCTGGCTGCCAAAGCCCCCGAATATTCGGGGTTTCTTTCGATTGCTTTGGTGTAATATTCAATGGCGCGATCATGATTTCCGAGTTGATACTGCCCGTAACCGCGGTCGTACCAACTGTAAGCGCTGTCCAGTTTCGGATCATTGGCGATTTTATTTCGTACAATTTCAGCGTCCTGATTGCTGAGGCCAAGTCCGTTTTGAAGTTGGTTTAGTGCAAACAGGGAAGATTCGGAAAGTGGAAACTCATCCCGCAAAATTTCTTTCAAATGGCTCTCGTACTCCAGAATATTTTCATTGTAAGAAGTAAGCCGCCATATTTTATCGTCAATAATTTTATTGATAACAGGAAGGGGCAACTGCATTTTTTGTCCCGTCAAAGTCAAGCCGCGAATCAGCGTATTTACGGCATTTCCTTTCGGATTGATGACTGTAGAAAAAGCCAAATCTACCTCCGAAGCAAAACGGACTTCCGGCGAACCTAAAAGCAAAACCGGCGTAAGCACCTCCTCCGGGTTGCCGTCAAATTGAATGGCAATTTTGCCCAATTCAAAGGCTTTTATCAAACTGTTTTGAGAAAGATCAGGACTTAGCGCGGTATAAAAACCTGTAGAAAAATTGATAGCGGCGTCATCCGAAATTTCTTTTTTCGTGCCGATCACCACGGGTATGAATTGGGCAATGGATTTTGCCTGTTTTTCCGCATAACAGGTGTTCACAATCACGCATTTGACATAATCTGTCGCCAGACTGAAGAGCGAAGCCAGCGCTTCGGGCGGAATGACTTTTGAATTTCCATTTTCATCCTCAAAACACAACTCACCTGAATTCTGCCCGTGTCCTGAAAAATGAACTATGTGGGGTTTATAATTCATGATTTCATTCATCACGTCATTCGGCTTGGTAGCCTGGTTGTCTTTTATTTCAAAATTGATATTTCCTGCAAGTTTGTTGCGCACAGCCTGCAATTCTTTTCCAAGATGCAGCCTGGTAAGATTGTCCGGATCAGAAGCCAGAAAAAGTATTCGAAGGGTTTGTTTTTCAAGAGGTTGGGTGTCCATTATTGTTGATTTTATTTTTACAAAAAACACTAAAAAAGTGTTGGGCAATCTGCCGACGCAACCAAATGTACTTAATAAGTTTTCATCTGAAAAACTTCCGTTAAAAATTTCAACGAATTTTTTTGAGTCTGAAATTCCTTGATTCTACTCAGATTTTCTCGCAAAAAACCGGAATTGCCGCCCGAAAAAGCGCCTTTAATTTTTTAGAAACGTCATCGCCTCCGTGGTGATTTATTTGTCGTCCGTCTATCTCCCACACGGGCGTCAGTTCGCCCATCGTGCCGCAGGCAAATACTTCGTCGGCGGTATAAAACTCCGTCAGCGACAGATTTTTTTCAAATACCGGGATGCCGTTTTCTCTTGCCAATTCAATAACCAGCCCGCGCGTGATACCGTGCAGGCAGGCGTCGGCGAATGGCGTGAATAAAACGCCGTTTTTTACCATAAACAAATTTGTATCATTCAATTCCGCGACAAAACCTGCGTGGTCGAGCATCAGCGCAGCGTCCACGCCAGCTGCATTTGCCTGGATTTTTGCCAGAATATTATTCAGCAGATTATTGTGGTGAATTTTTGAGTCCAGAAACTGCGGATTGTTGCGCCGGATGGCAGAAGTGACGACGCGGATGCCTTTTTCATTGTCGTAAACCAGCGGCTTCCACTCTGCCAGCACGAGCAGGCCACTGCCCGATTGATTGAGG
>CALMIT010000704.1 GCA_937864255.1 uncultured Saprospiraceae bacterium | reverse complement strand
AAAGGCTTTGGAATTTCAACTCGGCGCGCGCGGTTTGCGGTCTATCTGCGAGGCGGTGATGACCGACGCTATGTTTGAATTACCTTCTCAAAAAGACATCAAATCTTTTAGCGTCACCAAAGAATACGTTGAGGACAAACTCAGCCGCTCCAGGGTGACGCAGCAATTGAGGGCGGCGTAATTTTCATTACCGCCCCTCTTCCATCCTTTTTAAATAATAATAAGTATCCACCTGCGAGCGAATGGGCAGGTCGGAATGATTGACGCGGTATTTGTTCGTCAACTTGCGATCGAGGATTCTCGCTTTTACATTATCGGAGAGCTGGATGTTGATGATATCCAGAATTTGCTTTCGCAATGTTTCGTCATACACCGGGAAGGTTGTTTCCACGCGATAAGTCAGGTTGCGCACCATCCAGTCGGCAGAAGAAAGGTAGATTTTTTCATCGCCGTCATTGTGAAAAATAAACACTCGTGCGTGTTCCAAAAACCTGTCCACGATGCTGATAGCTTGTATGCGCGAACTGGCGTTGCGCACGCCGGGCACCAGACAGCACACGCCTCTGACGATGAGTTTGATTTCCACGCCTTGTTTGCTTGCCTCGTAGAGTTTTTCTACCATTTCCTGGTCTTGCAGGCTGTTCATTTTCAAAATGATGCGTGCAGTTTTACCCGCCTGAGCGTTGGCAATTTCCTGATCAATCAATTTCAATAAATCGGTGCGCAGGTTAAACATACCGACCAGCAAATGTTGAAAATCGTGCTCCGGTAGTTTTGTAGTTTCCAAAAAAGAAAAGACTCGCGCCACCTCTGAGGTGAGCCGCTGATCGGAAGTAAACAAACCAAAATCGCTGTAAACTTTGGCAGTGTCTTCATGAAAATTGCCGGTACTCAGGTAAGTGTACAGTCGCGGACCTTCGCTTTCCTGGCGTCGCACGAGCGCCAGTTTTGAATGCACTTTCACGCCCGGAAAGCTGTAATGCACCTGCACGCCCGCGCGCTCCAGCCGCTCGCCCCATTCGAGGTTGGCTTCTTCGTCAAAGCGCGCTTTCACTTCCACGAAGCAGCTGACTTGCTTGCCGGCTTTCACGGCGCTCATGATGGCTTCCATGATGCGCGATTTGCGGGCTACGCGGTATTGCACGATTTTGATGTGCGTCACGTAAGGGTCGCGCGCCGATTCTTCAAAAAAACGAATGACCGATTCGTAAGAATGATAAGGCACATGAATCAGATGATCCTGCCGGCGGATTTCTCCGAAAAAGTCCACCGCTTCTTCCAGCGGACGGTAGCTGAGCGCTGGCAAGGGCGGATTTTTCAACTGGTTTAAACCAAAATCGGGGAAGCGGAAAAAGTCGAAATTGTTGTGATAGCGCCCCTCCCGCAAAAGTCCGTCCTCCTGGATGTCGAGAATATCTTGCAGGTAATTCAAAAAACTGGCCGGCATCTCGCGGTCGTAAACAAAACGCGAGGGCGGGCCAACGTGCCTTTTGATCAAACTTTGCCTGATTTTTTCTACCAGGTCGCCGCTGAATTCGTCGTCAATATACAACTCTGCATCGCGGGTGAGTTTGACAGAAAAAGTATCGTCTATATCGTAGCCGGGAAACATATACGACACGTTGTGCCGGACAATGTCGTCGAGCATAATTAGATTGTGTTTGCCTTCTGCCGAGGGTAATTTTATAAAACGCGGAAGGTGGTCGGAAGGAATTTTTACCAGTCCGTATTCTTCCGTGCCGGCAGCGGCCGTTTTATCGTGCATCAAAATGGCGAGATAAAGAGCCGCATTATTTAAAAACGGACGCACCTTTTTTCTGACCATCAACACCGGCTGTACGAAGGGCAGAAGATTTTCATGAAAATAACTTTCCACAAATTCGCGCTGCTTTTGATTGAGATCGAGGCGGCGCAGCAAATTGATACCGTGTTGTCGCAGTTCGGGGATGATCTGATTTTCAAAAATCTGGCTGTATTCTTCCTGCTGCGCGTTGACCAATTCGATAATTTCTTTCAAAATTTCCTGCGGGTCGTAGTCAAGTTTGCGTTTGGTTTTTTTGCCGAGGCGCAAAAGATTCAGGTGGTTGGCTACCCGCACCCGGAAAAATTCGTCCAGGTTGGAAGAATAAATAGCGAGAAATTTTATCCGCTCGAAAAGCGGCACGGCAGGGTCTTTGGCTTCCTGCAAAACCCTGTAATTAAAAGAAAGCCAACTGATGTCGCGGTGTATGTAAGGGTAGTGGGTCTCTGACATAGTACTGATGTGGTTTTCTTTTCCGCTAAAAAAGGCGCATTTGCTCGCCGCCGCTTTCTATAAATTTTGGGCCGCGCGTTTGTGCAAAATTCCTTTTTTGAATTTCGGACAGCAAATATACCGACAAATCGGGCGCTAACAGATTATCCGGCTCATGACAGAAAAAATAAACTTCATTTAATCCTTGCTTAACCCAGTTTTCCAGTCTTTCCGCCCACTGATTCAGGCGTTGAAAATCAGTCGGATGCAGATTATTTCCGACAAAGCGAATCAGCACTTTGTCGCTGCTGAGGCGCATGTGCAACACGTCGCGCCTACCCGCCACGTCGGTAATGACGGGCGCGATACGGAGGCTTTCAAAAAGCGAAAAAACGGCGTCCGTATTTTCTGCTTTTTCAAACCAGTCTTCGTGCCGCAATTCGACGGCGAGCGGAATGTGGTTGGGAAAATTTTTTAAAAAACGCGCCAAAACGGGCAGCCTGTCAGGCCCAAAATAAGGCGGCAGTTGCAAAAAGCAACAGCCCAGTTTTTCTTCCAGTAATTGAACAGAAGCGCAAAATTTTGACAGGTTTTCGCTGCCGACGCCGAGATCGCCGCTGTGGCTGATAATTTGCGGCAGCTTCGGACAAAACTTAAAATCACCGGCCGATTCTGCCTTCCATTTCAAAATCGTCGCCGGATCGGGTATGCGGTAATGCGTCGTGTTGAGTTCGATGGTGTTGAATTGGCGGGTGTAAATTTTCAAAAAATCGACAGGTTTTGTGCCGGCCGGGTAAATTTTGCCCAACCATTCTTTCATGCTCCAGCCTGTGCAGCCGATATAAAAAACGGGCGCCCCCGTTTCCAGTTTTTCCAAAACCGCCCGGTTGCCGGCAGGCTCCGGCGGCAGTTGGAAATTTACTTTTTCAATATTTTCGAGTTTGCCAAATTTCATTTTTCAAAATTCAAAACCGATTTTCATTAACCTAAAATCGCCGCGGGTGTTTAATCATTTTGCACCATTTGTGCATCTTTGTAAAAACGGAGCGCTTTTTTTAAAACTTTTTCTAAAAACACGCAAGATGGCTATTTTCAAAATATTCAAAATGCCGCGAAACCAGCAATTCGATTACAAGCCGCGGTTTTGGGATCAAAATAAAGAAGAACTGGAAGACCGCCTGAAACAATACGAGTCGAGAGACAACGCCACGCCCGAAGAAATCAAGCAAAGAATCAGCCTGCGCTTCAGAAAAAAAGGATACGTGCGCGATACCAACTTTCGAAGCAGCCAGGAGCGGCGCTCCAACCGCACGCTGTTCGTCACACTGGCTTTGCTCATCATCCTGACGTTTATTTTGATTGATAACTATTTTTCGGCTTTTATACAAAATATTGAGCGGTAAGCCGAAATCCACAATGCGTTGAAAACTTTTTGCGGGTAATTGTCAAAAAGCCTGCGCTTCCCCCTACCTTCGCTTTTGCTTGATGACGAACTTTTTTAGCCTGAAATCCTTTTAAAAGGACTTTTATTTTTAAAAATCGAAATTTCCTGCGCGAATATGGCTGACATCATTCAGCTTTTACCAGATTCCATAGCCAATCAAATAGCTGCCGGCGAGGTGATACAACGCCCCGCTTCGGTCGTGAAAGAGCTGCTCGAAAACGCCATTGACGCAGGCGCTACCAGCATTCAGGTGATCCTGAAAGACGCCGGAAAAGCCTTGATTCAAATTATAGACAACGGTTGCGGCATGTCGGAAACGGACGCGCGGATGAGCTTCGAAAGGCACGCCACGTCCAAAATCCGCGACGCAAAAGACCTTTTTTGTATCAAAACGATGGGCTTCCGGGGCGAGGCGCTGGCTTCCATTGCTGCTGTGGCGCAGGTAGAAATGCGCACCAGGCAGCATATTCACGACTTGGGTACGCGCATCGTTATCGAAGGCTCCGCCGTGAAAACCCAGGAACCCTGCCAGGCTCCGTCCGGCACTACTTTTTTTATCAAAAATCTTTTTTACAACATTCCCGCCCGTCGCAACTTTTTAAAATCCGACTCAGTGGAAATGCGGCATATTTTGGACGAATTTCAAAGAATTGCCATCGCCAATCCCGAGGTGCATTTCACCTTGCATCACAACAATAACGAACTTTTTCACCTGCCTGCCGGCAATTTACGGCAGCGACTGATTTCCATTTTCGGCGCGCAGTCCAATAAAAAACTGGTGCCGGTGTCAGAAGAAACAGACGTGGTGAGAATCAACGGCTTCGTAGGCAAACCGGAGTTCGCCAAAAAAACGCGGGGCGAGCAGTTCTTTTTTGTCAACAACCGTTTTATAAAAAGCGCTTACCTGCATCACGCCATCATGAGCGCTTTTGAAAACCTGTTACCCGACGACGCTTACCCGATGTATGTGCTTTTTATAGACATCGATCCTTCGCGCATAGATATCAACGTACACCCGACCAAGCAGGAAATAAAGTTTGACGACGAGCGGCTGGTGTACCATTATTTGCGCGTGTCGGTGCGCCACGCGCTGGGTCAATACGCCGTGATGCCGAGCCTGGATTTTGATACCGAACCTACGTTTACCGGATATGAAACGGCTGCCGGCCGGCAAAACTTTGCCGCGCCGAATACTTCTTCCAATTTGCAAAACTGGAAAAAACTGTACGAAGGTCTGGACGAAAACGATGAATCTGCGCCCGAATCCACGCAGGCTTCCATCACTATCGAGAGCGCTGCTACCGAGACAGAAACGGAAAGCGCGACTGAGCAGGGTACCTTCGGCGGCTCGCAAAAACTTCCGTACCAAATTCACAACACATATATTGTCAGTCATATCAAATCCGGTTATTTGTTGATAGACCAGCAGGCGGCGCACGAAAGAATCCTGTACGAGCGCTATCTCGAACTTTTTGAAAAAAAAGAAGCAGGCACGCAGCAGGAATTGTTTCCGCGCACGCTGCGCGTATCGCCCGCCGATGCGGAAGTGCTTCGTGAAATGCTGCCGCAGATAAATATGCTCGGCTTCGATATACAGGATTTTGGCGCAGATACTTTT
>CALMIT010000703.1 GCA_937864255.1 uncultured Saprospiraceae bacterium | reverse complement strand
TATGGCGGTACGTTGGGCACGCCGGGCAATCTCGACAATTTGAGCGTGGGGCTTTTTTTGATGGAAAAGGATTTCCACGAACTTTTGCCGCTCGTCGCCGAAGTAGTCAGCGAGCCACTTTTTAAGGAAGAAGAACTGGTAAGCTATCTCAAACGCAGCAAACAAAAGCTCCTGGTAGATTTGAGCAAAAATGACGTGGTGGCTTACCGCAGCATCACGCAGGAAATTTTTGGCGAATCACATTTTTATGGCTACAACAGTACGCCCCAACTTTACGAGACGATCACGAGGGCAGACATTGTGAGTCATCACGCGGATTTTTACGGAAGCAACAATTGTAAAATCTTCATCAGCGGCAAAACCGACGATCAGATGATCAGTCTGCTCAACCGCCATCTCGGCAAAATATTACGTCCGGTAAAAATGCCCGCCATCACCGCGCCGCCCATTCCGCCCGTACAATCTCCGATAAAAATAGATATGGAAGGCAGCGTACAAAATGCCATTCGCATCGGTTGCCATCTATTCAACCGCAATCATCCGGATTACTGCGGCATGTTCGTACTGAACACGATACTGGGCGGGTATTTCGGCTCGCGACTCATGGCCAGCATTCGCGAAGAGGAAGGCTACACCTATAATATATATTCGAACATAGACGCCATGATGCACGACGGCTATTTTTACATCGCGACGGAGGTGGGGAATGAATTTGTGGAGCCGACGCTGAAGCAGATTTATTTTGAAATGGAAAGGTTGAAAAACGAATTGGTCGGCGCGGATGAAATGCGGATGGTCAGGCGTTATCTGCTGGGAAATATGCTGACCATGCTGGACGGGCCTTTTAATGTGTCGGACGTACTCAAAACACTTTTGTCGGAAGGTGCTTCGACGGATCATTTTGATACGTTGATACAGACCATCAAAACCATCCAACCGCAGGAAATACAGGCGCTGGCGCAAAAATATTTTCAAAGAGAAAAAATGTGGGAGGTTATCGTAGGCTGAACCGGCGCGCGGAAGTAAAACTTTTGAGTATTTTTCTTAAAAAAAACCATAAAAACAAATCCCGAAAAAGGATACTTCTTTTTTCCACAAATTTTCGCTTGCTTTGCGGTTCTATTCAAAATCATTCCAGTTGGTTTTGTAAGTTTTTCAAAACCAAATAACTATAGAAAACCGGGGTCACTGAATGAAATTGTTCAGTTTTTTTAACCAGGAAT
>CALMIT010000702.1 GCA_937864255.1 uncultured Saprospiraceae bacterium | reverse complement strand
TCCACATGTAATGGCGGGCATGTATTCAAAAATTTTGGGCGGGGCCATAGATTCAAAAATCGGGATCAGTTTTTACCAGTTGCCCCACGTGTTGCGCGTAGTGCAGGAAACTGGCCAACGTGTGAACGGAATACACATGCACACGGGCAGTGATATTCTTGACGTGGAAGTGTTTCTCAATGCCGCTGAGATATTGCTCAATGTGGCGCATAATTTTGAAAATCTTGAATTCGTGGATTTCGGCAGCGGTTTTAAAGTGCCTTACTAGCCGAATGACTTTGAAACCAATATCGAGGAATTCGGGGAGCGTTTTTCGGAGCGTTTCAATGAATTTTGCAAAGAATATGGCGCTGATTTGACGCTGATGTTTGAGCCGGGAAAATTTCTCGTGAGCGAGTCGGGCTACTTTTTTGTGAAAGCCAACGTAGTCAAACAAACTACCTCGACGGTGTTTGTCTGTGTGGATTCCGGCTTCAATCACCTGATTCGTCCGATGTTTTACAACGCCTATCACCGCATCGAAAACATGACGGAGCCTGTGGGCAAACAGCGCATTTATACCGTGGTGGGCAATATCTGTGAGACCGACACTTTCGGCGTCAACCGCCGTATTTCGGAGGTGATCGAGGGCGATATTTTGTGTCTTTACAATGCCGGCGCGTATTGTTTCAGCATGGCGAGTCAGTACAATTCGCGGATGCGACCGGCGGAAGTGCTGATTTACGAGGGCAAAGATTATTTAGTGCGCCGCCGCGAAACGCTCGACGATATTTTACGTACTCAGGTGGACATTTCCGTTCTGCAAAAAGAACCCGTCTCCTGATTCCTGAAAAAATCTATTTTTTTTAAAAAAACAAAATCTGCCAATTCATGAGAATTTTGGGAACAGCGCTGCTTTTTGCAGCCGTCATTTTTACAGCTTGCAAGTCTGAGCCTGCCATTGTCAAAGTAAATAATATTACAGACGAAAAAATCACCCTGAGCAACGGCGAAGTAATTGCCTTGCCAAACGATCCGGGCAACGGCGCCACCACTATTTTTATCGTGCGCCATGCCGAAAAAGAAAAAAACGGCGACGTCAACCCGCACTTGTCGCTGGACGGAAAGATCAGGGCAAAAAAAATAGACAGCCTTTTCACCAGCGTCAATTTATCCGGCATTTTATCCACTTCATATTTTCGCGCGATGGAAACCCTCCAACCGCTGTCGGACAGAACCGGCACGACCATCATGAATTATTTGCCTGATTCGATGGATCCTGTAACCAAATATGTTCTGGAATACGAAAAGGGAAAGAAATTCCTCATCGTCGGACATTCCAATTCCATTCCGGGTTACGTGTTGAGCCTGGTGCCCAACAGCACGCCGTTCACCATCGGTGAAGAGGAATATGACAATTTATATGTAATCACAGCCGACAATGCGGGCAATTCAAAGTTTTATTCGCTGAAATACTAAGCTGTCCGGCCGGAATCGAAATTTTTAAACTGCTTTTTCAAAAAACTGCAATAACCGATATAATATGAAAAAAGAATTTTTGGGACTTTTGGCAACCGCGCTTTTTCTTATTACCTGCAAAAGCCAGACAACCGAAAACGAAATTGCCACGGTCACAGACATCCACCCCGACAAGGTCGTACTCAGCGACGGCAATATCATTCAGACGCCGCCCATGGCTGTAAATGAGGAGACTACCCTGTACATCGTGCGCCACGGTGAAAAAACAAATGCAGCCGATCCGCAAAAAGAATTTACCGCCGAACTCAATTCCAACGGGCAGCAGCGCGCTGCCAAATTGGAGACCTTGTTTAAAAAAACCATCCTCGGCGCCGTGTTGGCCATACCTTCGAGGTACGCCATGCAAACCGGCGAGTTGGTCGCCAAGCAACAAAGAGTGGAATTGTACAATTATAATTTTACTGACTACGGCGCACTGCTGGATTACATTTACAAAGAAGAAAAAGGTAAAAAATATCTGGTGGTAGGGCGCGCCGAGTCCATCCCCGATCTTTTGAACCTGCTTACTGCCGGTCAAAAATTCCCGGCAATTCCCGACGGCGTTTATGACGATATGTTTGTGGTGGTCACCAAGCAACGCGGCGACGCCAAAGTGTGGCACGTAAAATATTAATGCGCCATTTGAATAAGCCAGATTTTTCAAAACCCAAATAGTTCGGATTTTTTCCGAATTGCGAAATTTAAAAAAATGCTTTCGACGCGTTACAATCCGCAGGAAACCGAGCCCAGGTGGTACGCACACTGGATGGATAAAAACTACTTTCACTCGGAACCCGACGACCGGGAGCCGTTTACGATAGTCATCCCGCCGCCCAACGTCACGGGTCTGCTTCACATGGGGCACATGCTCAACAACACGATCCAGGACATCCTGATTCGCAAGGCGCGGATGGAAGGTAAAAATGCCTGCTGGGTACCCGGCACTGACCACGCTTCCATCGCCACCGAAGCCAAAGTCGTGCAATTGCTGCGCGAGCGCGGCATTACCAAAGGCGACCTCACGCGCGAAGAATTCTTAAAATACGCCTTTGAATGGAAAGACAAATACGGCGGCATCATCCTGGAGCAGTTGAAAAAACTCGGCTGTTCCTGCGATTGGGAGCGCACGCGCTTCACGATGGAGCCCTCGCTTTCGCGCGCCGTCATTCGCGTTTTTGTGGATTTGTATAAAAAAGGAAAACTCTACCGCGGCCTGCGAATGACCAATTGGGACCCCGCC
>CALMIT010000701.1 GCA_937864255.1 uncultured Saprospiraceae bacterium | reverse complement strand
AGCGATCCAATTTTTTTGAAAGAATTTTTTCAAAAAATTTCAACCAGCAGGAGGAAGACCACCAACTGGAAATTAAAAAACAACTTCAGTCGGCCATCATGCGGATGGCAAAATCAAAAACGGGCGCGCTGATCATCCTCGCAAAAGACTCTAACTTGGAGGGTATCGTGAGTGGCGGAATACCGCTTGACGCACAAGTCAGCCAACCTTTGATAGAAAGTATTTTTAATAAAGAAAGCCCGCTGCATGATGGCGCACTAATTATCTCCGAGAGAAAAATCCAGTTAGCCAGCGCCATACTGCCCGTTTCCGAAAAATCAGACCTGCCCAAGTGGGTGGGATTGCGACACCGCGCCGCCGTGGGACTTACCGAAAAAACACAGGTGGGCGCTTTCATTGTCTCGGAAGAAAACGGAAAAATTTCATTCGCCAGCGAGGGGAAACTAATCAGCCGGCTGAGTGAAGAAGAACTGGGCGCTCTGCTCACCAAGTGGCTCCGGTAAAACACGATTTTTTACAAACCCGTTTTTTGGACAATCAACTCGGCGAGGTCGTACACCATCACTTCTTCCTGTTTGTCAAAAGCCTTTACGCCATCGGACATCATCGTGAGACAAAACGGACAATTGACTGCCACCACCGAAGCTCCGGTGGCGAGCGCCTCCTCCGTCCGTTCGGTATTGATGCGTTTTTTTCCGGGTTCGTCCTCTTTCCACATTTGAGCGCCGCCTGCGCCGCAGCACAGTCCGTTGGTGCGGCAGCGTTTCATCTCGGCGAGGTCGGCGTCCAGCATTTCGAGTACATGGCGCGGCGCTTCGTAGATATCATTTGCCCTGCCCAGGTAACAGGAATCGTGATAAGTAATTTTTTTGCCTTTAAAATCGCCGCCGCCGCTCATTTTTATTTTGCCCGAATCAATCAATTCCTGGAGCAACTGGCTGTGGTGAACTACCTCGTAATTGCCGCCCAGCGCCGGATAATCATTTTTTAATACATTAAAGCAGTGCGGACAGACTGTCACGATTTTTTTAACCTCGTAAGTATTTAAAATCTGCACATTTTGGAGGGCTGTCATTTGGAATAAAAATTCGTTTCCCGCGCGGCGGGCGGGGTCGCCGGTACACATTTCTTCATTGCCCAAAATGGCGTAGTCCACCTTGGCCGCCTGCAATATTTTACAAAATGCCAAAGTGACTTTTTGCGCGCGCGCATCAAAACTGCCCGCGCAACCTACCCAAAACAAAATTTCCGGCGAGCGCCCCTCGGCTGCCAATTCCGCCATCATAGGAATTTTTAAAGGCTCTTCCATCGTACAATTTCTCTTTATCGTAAAAAACCAATCAAAAAATAGCCGGCCACTTTTTTTAAAAACCCACAATTACTTTTTTCGCGCCGGCGGTTTTACCGTTTTTAAAAAATGCGAGTACGTAAAGACCGGGCTGTATGTTGTCTTCCAAAACAAATGAAATACTCGAAGGCATTCGGATGTTTTGCAGCAATTTACCGCTCATATCAAAAAGTCTGATTTCATTTACGCCGCTATTTGCCAGTTCGGGACAAACCAGCGGAATAGCTTTGGGCAAAGGATTTGGAAAATTGCATAGAAAAGTATTTTCCGCTTCATGCAAAGAACTAATAAACTGCCGGTAAAAATAAGTACACAACTCCTCGGAAACCCATCTGCCGTTAATCCAGTTTTCATCCAGCCTGGTTTCCAGATTTCCGTTTTGGTCGTACATCTGTATGACTCTCAGGTAATTAGCATAATTTAACCCGTTCCAAACTCCATAAAAAAACAAAGTCTCCCTGCCTTCGCTATCGTACTCATAAAGCACCTGTGTGTTTTTCGTCCAATTATTGGCAACGGCATTCCAGGTCTGCGTCAAAAGCTCCCGCACCGCGCCGGACGGATAATAAGCGTAAATTGATTTGCTGCTATTCACCCAGTTTCCGTTTGACCAGCTTTCGCGAATGATTTCGTTTCTTTTGCCGTCAGGCAGATAGGTATAAGTCGTACGTTGGCTATTAATCCAACTGTTTGACAAGGTGTCCCATTTTTGATAAACGGAGGCGCCGGTGAGTCCGTCTGGCAGGTAAGTAAAAGTCACCAAATCCTTTTTGCGCCATTGGTTTGCCGCCGCATTCCACACATCTATCTCGTACGTATCCGGTCCCTCAAAGTCAGAAAAAGTGTAAACATCCTGACTCACTTTTTCCCAGGTAGCAAAATCCTGATTGTATTTTTCTTTCAAAAAATATTTCAAAACTCCCTCGGTGTGGTATTGATACGAATGGCGGAGGTCATAGTACCAGGCGCGCGAACCAATATTCCAGGAAAAAAAAGTCTGGGTAGAAAGATTGCCTTCGGTATCCCAGAGATTGGCGAGCCGCTGTTCGGGCAGCCAGGTATTGTTGATAAAATTCTCTCGCTCGCGCACGAGCAGACGACCTTGCGTATCGTACGACTGGTAGATTTCCCTGCTTTTGGGAAATGGCTGATTGCTGTTGTTGAATTGGTCGCAGATTATTGAATCCAGCAGCCAGGTGTCATTTTGAGCAAACAGATTCAGCAGCAAAGACAAAAACAAGACAGAGGTAATTAGTTGTTTTTTCATAAAAGCACTTTTAAAAGAAACAGTATTATAAAATTTTTGAAAACAGTCTTTTTTAAACACGCATCGCTTCGCGCGCCCACTTATCGCGATCGTCGGCGATTTGCCAGGCAGATCCTCCATTTTCAATGCTATTAAAAAGCGGCAACCAGTCGCCGGGGCCGGCAGATTCTGTCAAAATTTCGTACCGGCGGATCTGGAGGATTATATCCAGCGGATTGATTAGCACCGGACAGGCTTCCACACAGGCGTTGCAGGTGGTGCAAGCGTGTATTTCCTCGCGGCTGATGTAATCAAAAAGGCTTCTGCCATCATCAAAATTTGCCGCAGAAAGTTTTTCCGATCCTTTTTTTTCCGGTTTCATGTAATCTTCCCTGCCGGAGTCCAGCTTTTTGCCGATTTCCTCCGCTCTGTCGCGCACGTCCATCATGATTTTCCGCGGCGAAAGTTTTTTACCCGTCAGATTAGCCGGACAAGCTGCGGTACAACGACCACACTCGGTACAGGAATAAGCGTCGAGAATATTTTTCCAACTCAGCGAAAAAACGTCGTTAGCGCCAAAAACCGACAACTCACCGCTCTCCGCCATCTGCGAAGGCGCTGCGTCCGGGAAGCCCATCATACTTTTCACTTCGTTCATAATTTACCCAATCATATTTTAGTTTTTAATTTGCTGCTTTTTTATTTACTTAATAGCATAAAGAACTTTAGTCTATCTATTGCGTACTTTGAAAACTTTTCCAAATGCTCCTTCACCTAACTTTTCCATTATA
>CALMIT010000700.1 GCA_937864255.1 uncultured Saprospiraceae bacterium | reverse complement strand
AGTTTGCATGATGGGTTTGGTAGCATAAAAAAGAGTACGGCCGGTATTTGCCACGTCATCTACGATGATCACGGCTTTGTTTTTCAGGTCGTTTACGGGTATGTCTATTTCCACTTCCGAGTCCAGCGGATTGGCAGGATTCAGGCGGATGCGGCTGAGTCGTAATTTTATTGTAGTGATGCGGCTGAGGTGGTCGCAAAGCAATTGGGCAAAGACCATCCCGTTGTTGTTGATGCCGGCGAGGATCAATTCTTTTTCCTGAAAATTATTTTCCAGGATTTGAATGGCGAGTCTGTTTATTTTTTGCTCGATCTGGCGTTGGGAAAGGATTTTCATTTTTTAAAATTTAAATTACTTCGGCCACCACAAAAGTACTGCCTCCCACATAAATCAGGTCATCCGGGCCGGAATTTCTTTTGGCGGCGCGGAGTGCATTTTTTACAGAAGTGTAAGTTTTTCCGTGTAACCCGAAAGCTTTTGCAAATTTTTGCATTTCAGTAGTTTCCAATCCTCTCGGTATGTCCGGTTTGCAAAAGTAATAGGTGGCGGTGGCGGGCATGAGGGCGAGCATTTTGCTCAAATCTTTGTCATTTACTGCGCCGACGACCATGTGCAATTTTTTCGTGCCCCGCTGTAATTTTAATTGTTCCATAGCCAACGACAATCCGCCTTCGTTGTGTGCGCTGTCGCAAATGATAAGCGGATTTTTTGAAATTATCTGCCAGCGCCCCATCATTTTGGTATATCGCTGAATGTCTGCCAGCGCGATTCTCATTTTGTTTTCATCAAAATTCCAGCCAGGCAACCGATTTTTCAACACTTCCAAAGTTTGTAAAACAGTGCCTAAATTTTTAGCCTGATAATCGCCCGAAAGACTGATTTTCAGTGACTTGTAAATATTTTTTCCTGCTTTGTCAAAAACGTCGAAAATAGTGCTGTCTGCGTCTCGGGAGATTTTTTGAATTTGAAAGTTGCGGGAGGCAAAAAATAACGGTGCGTTTTTTTCTTTTGCTGCATTTTCAAAAACGGCGGTTGTCTCCGGCTGTTCTTCTCCGATCACGGCGGGCACGGCGTTTTTGATAATCCCGGCCTTTTCAAAAGCTATTTTTTCCAGCGTATCGCCTAAAAACTGTGTGTGATCAAAACTGATATTGGTAATCACACTTACGAGCGGCGTAATCACATTCGTGGAATCCAGTCGCCCGCCCATACCGACTTCGATGACAGCCACATCTACTTTTTCATGCCTGAAATAATCGAAAGCCATAGCCACCGTCCACTCAAAAAAAGAAGCCTGGATGGGCTCAAATTCTGGTTTGTATTTTTCCACAAACGTGGCAATGAATTTTTTTGCGATGAAATTTCCGTTGATTTTTATACGCTCCCTGAAATCTTTATAATGCGGCGAAGTGTAAAGCCCAACACGTAATCCGTGTGCCTGAAGTACGGCGGCCAGCATGTGCGAGGTTGAGCCTTTTCCGTTGGTTCCGGCTACGTGGATGGTCGGAAAAGTACGCTCCGGGTTGCCGACTATTTGGCAGAGCGCCAGCGTGTTTGAAAGGTCTTTTTTGTAAGCCGAAGCGCCCTGCTTTTGAAACATCGGCAGTTGCTCGGTCAGGTAATTTAATATTTCGGCATATTTTGATTTTGCAGAAACCGGGATCATTTTATTGCACTATTTTTTGCAAAAAAAGCGAATTAAAATATTCCAAAAAAAAATTATTCAAACCCTGCATGTGAATTGGAATTCGCATACTTTTGCCCTGTATTTCCAAAATTAGGTAAAGTCAGAAAAGTAAGTTTTCGAATTAGAAAGGTTCCAGAAATTCAGTTTTGCTTAGGTTTGGAATAGCCCCGGAAGCGGGCATCCTGAAGTTGTTTTTTCTCTTTTTTTATTTTTTAAAACCATTTTTATGAACATTTTTGTAGCAAAACTTGATTTCGGAACGGATTCCGAAGAGCTCCGTTCGGCGTTTGAACAGTACGGTGAAGTATCTTCCTGCAAGGTGATTACCGACCATTTTTCCGGCAAATCAAAAGGATTTGCTTTCGTAGAAATGCCTAATGATGATGAGGCGAGAAGCGCAATTGCCGGGCTTAACGAAACAGAGTTGGACGGAAGAACCATCGTTGTCAAAGAAGCTGAGCCTAAAGAAAACAGACCTAAGAAAAATTTCAACCGTCCTTCTTTTGGTGGCGGCGACAGAGGTGGCAATCGTTCTTCTTCCTACGATCGCGACAGAAAACCAAGAAATTTTGATAAACGCTGGTAGTCAATGCCGCGCATAAATAAAAAACCCCGGTCAAAAATGACCGGGGTTTTTTATTTTCCGGTTATAAATTGGATGCGCCTGGATTGGCGTCATTGTATCTGCGCGTCACTTCCTGCCAGTTGATTACGTTGAAAAACGATTCCACATAATCTGCCCGCCTGTTTTGATAATTTAGATAATACGCGTGTTCCCACACATCAAGCCCCAATATCGGCGTACCTTTTTTGTCTGCTAAATCCATCAAAGGATTGTCCTGATTTGCGGAAGATGTGATGAAAATTTTATCGGCGCCATCCACACACAACCAAGCCCAGCCTGAACCGAAGCGCGTCATGGCTGCTGTAGAAAATTCCTTTTTGAAATTTTCAAAAGAGCCAAAATCGCGACTGATAGCTCTGGAAATATTCGTTTGTGCTCCCGGCTCGCCGCCGCCGTTTGGCGACATAATTTCCCAGAAAAGGTTGTGGTTGTAAAAACCGCCGCCGTTGTTTCTTACCGCCGCCGAATATTTGGAAACCTGCGCGAGAATTTCTTCAATTTTTTTGCCTTCGAGGTCGGTACCAGCTATTGCATTGTTCAGGTTGGTTGTGTACGCGGCATGGTGTTTAGTGTGGTGGATTTCCATGGTACGGGCGTCAATGTTCGGTTCGAGCGCGTCGTAAGCATAGGGTAAATCAGGAAGTGTAAAAGCCATTTTATTTGTTTTTTATGAATGAATGATTTGAATTTTAACAGGATTTCCGGAAAGAAGTTTAATGCCGGAGTGGCTCCCGGAATTTTTTAGTATCAGTAAAGTTGAAAGCCAATTGAGTCACGAATTTAAAAAGTATTTTCAGGCTCATGAAAAATAAGCAGGATTAAAGAAACACTTTTTTGAAGCCGGCGCTTATTTTATAAAACAAAAGACCTGAATACTGTTTTTTGAAAAGGGAAGATTTTCAAAGACGATTTTTTGATAAAAATTACCTTTGCGGGCGAGTGAAAAATCCTTTTTTCGAAAAGTTTATTTTTTTAAAAAATCAACATCAATGGACTACAGGATAGAAAAAGATACAATGGGCGAGGTGAAGGTGCCGGCAGACGCCTATTGGGGTGCGCAGACGCAAAGGAGTGCAGAAAATTTCAAAATCGGCGGGCAAAAAATGCCGGTCGAAATTATTCGCGCTTTTGCCATTTTGAAAAAAGCAGCAGCAATGACCAACCGCGATTTGGGCGTTTTGAGCAGTGAAAAAGCCGGGGCAATAGCCGGCGTGTGCGACGAAATTTTGTCAGGAAAATTGGACGACCAGTTTCCACTTGTCGTTTGGCAGACCGGCAGCGGTACGCAGTCGAATATGAACCTCAACGAAGTAATCGCAAACCGCGCCCACGTGGTGCAAGGCGGCAAATTGACAGACGAAAAAAAGGTACTGCACCCAAACGACGACGTAAATAAAAGCCAGTC
>CALMIT010000699.1 GCA_937864255.1 uncultured Saprospiraceae bacterium | reverse complement strand
CACCGCGTCATCAATCCACCCCGCGAGGAATGGCATAAGCCGCGTTTGTCCATACCGTTTTTTCTTCACCCGGTGAGCGGCATGGACCTGACCTGCCTGGCGCAGACCGTCACGGATGAGCAGCCGCTGGCTTACGAACCTATCACCGCCGGCGAATATCTGGACGAGCGCTTGCGCGAAATCGGGCTGAAAAAATAATGCCGATGACAAGGTGACTTTTTGGAGGATTAAACTCCTTACTGTATTATTTGTCTTCTTTTTGAGGTTTTGAAAAAATCTTCTCTTCGGAGATTTCTCATTGCAAAAAGAGCGTATTAATTTATTCGGCGGGTTACCCGTTTAAAAAAATGTAACTTTGTGCCGTTTCATTAAAAAACAGACCATGGAAAATTCAATTATGCTTTTTCTTCCCAGCGGCGCTGAGCTTTTTATCATCGTTTTTGTGATTTTGCTGCTTTTTGGCGGCAGAAAAATACCCGAACTCATGCGAGGACTGGGCAAAGGAATCCGCGAATTTAACAGCGCGCGGAGTACCATTGAAAGCGAGATAAAAGAAGGTATGCGCGAAGCAGACCGCAAAAGTCTGGAGGAGAAACAAAAACTGGAAGAGAAAAAAGAAGAGTAACAATAATTCCTTCTGTTTTCAGAAAAAAGCCGGATTTCGAACCGTAAAGCGTCTGAAATCCGGCTTTTTTATTGTCATTTTATCGCATTAATCTTCATCCTGTTTTCCAAAAACAAGATTCATTCCCAGGCGGAAATTTCCAAAATTAGACTTGTCGGGCTGAATGACGGCCAGCACATTATCAGAAGCAGCGAGCAATTGCACGGGGCCGAATTTCAAAAGCAAGTTCAGTCCTATGTTCGCATAATTTTCGCGATAAATGCCGTAGCCGATCCCGGCAGAGAGCCATTTCAGCAAGCTGGCTTGTGCATTCAGGCTAAAGCCCGAAAAAGTCTGATCGCGGTATTGCTCCATATAATAAGCCGCACCGAGCAGCAGACCTTCGTTCAATTGATACGCCGCGCTCAGGTAATATTTTGATGGCAGGCTCGTGGAATATCTTTCGGAAGTTTCCACCACTTCAAAAATCTGCGCCAGCGTGTCAAGCGCGTCGCCGATGGTTATCGAATCGCCCGTCAGCGCGTCGCTGAAGTCCAGCCCCTCGTAGGTAAATGAGCCGTTGGAAGTATAATTGCTCACATTTTCCGACCAATTGATCTTGCCCAGATCTATCGCGCTGGCGGCGAGACGCAACTTGCCAAGTTCAAGCGAAGCGCCGAGGTCAAAAGCAAAGCCGCTATTTTCTGTAAACAGCCGGTCAAATTCAAACTGCCCGAAATTAAAATCCGCGCGCGTGTCGTCAAAGCCGTTGTACTCAAGATACGAGGAAGTATTTGCGCGATAATCAGCGTCGAAAGTGAGCTGATACACGTCGTCGCTGGTGTGAAGGCTCGCGCGGTTTCTCTCCGAAGAGGCGTCGCCGATGCCGGTGAGCAGCTTGACGCGCGCGCCGAGGGTGAGTTTGCTGAGCTTGATTGAACTGCCCAAACCAAACTCGTTAAAACCGGCTACCTG
>CALMIT010000698.1 GCA_937864255.1 uncultured Saprospiraceae bacterium | reverse complement strand
ATCGGCAACGCCAATCAGGCCAGCGCGGGCTACGACGACTGGATCGCCAGAAACCTGATCCTGCTGTCCGATGTCTACGCCGCCCAGGGCGACAAGAGTAGTGCCACCGCCGCCCTCGAAGCCGTTTTGGAAAACTACAAGGGCGACCCTACAATCATCGCCGAAGCCCGCGACAAAGGCGATCTTTCTGAAAATGCCGAATATGACGCAGCCAAAGACGCCCAAGGTATGTTGGAGTTGCGTATCAATGAATTGGAAACTACGCTGGCGAATGCGCGTATTATTGACAGCAGCCAGTTGGACGACTCCAGAGTGGCGATTTTGTCGAAAGTAACTATCAAAAATATGGCGAGCGGCAAAGAAGTTTCTTATCAATTGGTTTCGGAGTCGGAAGCTGATTTAAAAGAAAGAAAAATCTCCGTAAACAGCCCGATGGGAAAAGGACTGCTGGGCAAAGAAGTGGGTGAAATTGCGACCGTGAGTACGCCTGCCGGCGTGGTAAAATTCAAAATTGAAAAAATAGAACTCTAAAAAAGTCATGCCTACCATTTTTACCCGCATCATCAACGGCGAAATTCCCTGCTACAAAGTAGCGGAAGACGAAAATTTTCTGGCTTTTCTGGATATACGCCCCTTGGCAAAAGGACACACGCTGGCCATCCCGAAAAAAGAAGTGGACTATATTTTTAATCTTGATGACGATACGCTGAAAGAACTGATGGTTTTTTCAAAAAAGGTAGCCAGGGCTTTGGAGGCCACGATAGAATGTAAAAGAGTGGGCGTGCTGGTGATTGGCACGGAAGTATTACACACGCACATTCACCTGATTCCTTTTCAAAAAGAATCACAGATGAGCATGATGAGTCCGAAAGAAGAACTGACTCAGGAAGAAATGACAGAAATTGCGCGTAAAGTAAGCGCAGCCGTACAACTTTAATTTTGTAAAAAATAAGAAAAACTCCCGGTGGAATTATTCTCTGTCGGGAGTTTTTTATTTCCCGCCGGACAAAAATTCATCTTTTTATTTTTTAAATAAAGTTTGTAAAAGTCTCTTTATCAACAAGTTGTGATTATTTCTCCCACCTGTTTTTTAGTTTTTTCAAAAAAAAATGAAAAAATAATTCACGCTTTGGGTACGCTGCCCGGCTTCCAGACACATTCCTGTGTATTGCATGAAAAAACAAAAAATCAAATGCAATCAAATCCCTGAAAAACCGGGAACAATCGCGGAAGCCGAAAAGCGAGTTTAGAGTAGGCATTATCACTTTTTTAAATCTTAATTTTATGAATTCCTCAAAAATCATCTCGATTCTTTCTACCGTAATGTTTTTCTTTTTTGCAACTGCCACACAGGCGCAAGTAAAACCCGAAAAACTGCCGATGGGTATTACCGAACAACAAATCAGAAGCCACCAAATCAGCCCCGAACACCTCAGAGCCGTACAGACAGAAAAAGAAATCAAAGAAGTAGATTTTAAATTTGAAAAAGGAACGCAACCACAGGCAAAACCAGGCGCCTCTACTTTTAACTCCAATACTTTCGCATCACAATTTCACGCAGCTATCAAGGATAAAGTAACCGGCTACACCATGCAACTGCGCAAAAATGGTGCACCCAATCAAACCTTGATCTGGAACTGGGCGAAAACCCCGGCAGACGGCAGCAAAGGCTGGAATCTCGACACACGTATGCA
>CALMIT010000697.1 GCA_937864255.1 uncultured Saprospiraceae bacterium | reverse complement strand
ACAATCAGAAGCCGGATCGGGTACGGGTTCAAAACTGTCCATACACAATTGAAAAGTACCCAGGCTGCCGCCCCGCGTATCCACGCGTATAAAATAGCTTTCGCCGATATTCAGGGTAGCGCCTGCGGTGACCACATTGGTGGCATCGTTGTCAAAATCACAGGCGATTTCTGTCAGGTTATCACACGTACCGCTATAAATGGCTACCATTGGAAACATTAATGTGCCCCCCGTAAATATGCGGGTCTGACCGATCACCCGAATGCTAACGCGCGTGTGGACGGCTGTAAAGACAAACCATACATCCTGGCTGTTTGGGCTGGCAGGAAAACAGGAGGGGCGTGTTTGTGCGGACGCTGAGGCCTGTTGATTGGAAAATGCTCCCGAGGGTGAGCAGTAATTCTCAGTGTCGCTTATAATGATAGCCCCCGCACACTCGTCATTGACCGTGTTTTGCGCAGAAGCAAGTATGCCATAAAGCAAAAAAATCAGAGATAGAAAGCCGTAGCGTATTTTCATGGCTCGCAAGTTTGTTTTTAAATGCCAAAAAAGGAACGTCCGTAAACAGGATTGTGTTGGCAATGCGGGTGTCATTTTCGCAAAAATAGGTTTTAGATATCAGATGATAAGACATTTAGACTACCAACACATTATCACATCATCAAATTTCCGCAAGCCTGGTTTCTTTGTATGAGACAGCCCAAAGTCCGATAAAGGTTAGCCAACCGTTAAGTGCAACTATCAAAAAACCGAAAGTAAAACCACCCAGCAGCGCAGCAGAATTGGCATCAATGAGCCAGGAAACCAGTGGCGCGGCAATACAAACCAGCGGCGCCCAGCGATCGCGCACCTGGTAGTTTTTCATCAGAATACCGAAAGTGAAAAGCCCGAGCAAAGGCCCGTAAGTATAGCCCGCTATGGTAAAAAGTTTATTGATGACGGCTTCGTTGTTGATGGCGTTAAAAATAATGATTACCAAAAAAGTAGCTATCGTAAAACCGACGTGCGTGATGAGGCGGGTTTTGGTCTTGGCGGACTCCGGGGCATCCTTTTTTTCAATATCCAAAAAATCTACGCAAAACGAAGTCGTCAGCGCCGTCAGCGCCGAATCGGCACTGGAGTAAGCCGCTGCGGTCAGTCCGATAATAAACACAATTCCGGCGAAGACCGGCAAATGTTGCAAAGCAATGGTCGGGTAAAGCTGGTCGGTGCGTTCGGGAATGTTGATGCCGGTTTCGGCGGCGTAGATGTACAATAAAGCGCCCAGCGACAGAAAAAGCAGGTTGGCAAAAATGAGAATGAAACTGAAAGTCGCCATGTTTTTTTGCGCTTCACGCAAATTGCGGCAACTCAGATTTTTTTGCATCATATCCTGATCCAAGCCAGTCATCACGATGGCAATCAAAGCGCCGCTGATCACCTGCTTGAAAAAATTATTGGGATCCTGCCAGCCGCCTTCAAAGAAAAATATCCGCGAATATTCCGTATTACCAATCGTGGAAAACAACTCGAAAATATTCTTATCCAGCGCGTTGCCGATAGCAAAAATGGTAAGCACCACCGAGCCGAGCATGGCCACCGTTTGAAATGTATCCGTGATCACGATGGTTTTGATGCCGCCCCGGTAAGTGTATATCCAAATGAGCGCGAGGGTCATCAAAACAGTCAGCCAAAACGGAATGCCGTAGGCGTTTAAAATAAATCTTTGAAGTACAATTGCCACCAGGTACAGCCGAAAAGACGAGCCGATCAACCTTGATACGAGAAAAAAAGCAGCGCCTGTTTTGTACGAAAATTTGCCAAAACGGCTTTCGAGGTAGCCATAAATGGAAGTCAGATTGAGGCGGTAATAAAGCGGCATCAGCACGGCGGCTATCACAAAATAGCCGATCAGGTAGCCGAGTACGATTTGCATGTATGCAAAATCTTTATTCACACCGCCCGCGCCCACCACACCCGGTATCGAAATAAAAGTAACCCCGGAAAGCGAAGCGCCTATCATACCGATGGCCACCAACACCCAATTCGATTTCCGCCCGGCAAGAAAAAAGTCGGCGTTGCCCGTTGATTTCCTTCCGGTCAAAATGGAAATCATAATTAAAAGTCCGAAATAAGCTGCCAATACACCAATCAATAGCCCCGGCGTCATATTTTTTTAGATTTGAGATTTTTAGATTTGAGATTTTTAGATGGCAGATGCCAAACTAAAAATTTCATCACATCAACACATTATCAAACCATTTTTCTCGCAGAGCCGCAAAGCCCGCAGAGTGTACTACCCGATAACTCATCACCACATTAGCATATTATCGGAGTATTACACTACCAAATTGTTTAGTTATTTCCTCACGCATCGCAAGTAATCTCAATTGAACTTTTATTAAATGAGCTAATTGAACGGGATCACTATCTGGCTTCCAGTCCTTTAAGCGCATATGATTTTGATCACAGAGTTTTATTATTTTCTTGAGCTTAAATCGCAAAAGTGCTTGATTGCTGTCTTTTGTAAAATTTTCTTCTGGCATTTTTTGACTTTGTAAGTAAATTCCTCTTGCGCTCCAGCCTGAACTGAATTCATAGGGTTCATACAATATATCAATAGCTAAACCTGCAAACTCTTGATCTTGGTGATTGATGAAAAACTGTATTTGTACAGATTTATCTTCTGCCATTAATTTAAGGCATTCTTTCACTACTCTCTGATATTTCAAATGCTCGAAAGAATCAATAATTTCTTCAATATTGCTCAAACACTCCCCCCCCCCCCGCCCTCCTTTTGGCCCTCGACCCCTACCCCCCCCCGCCGCTATCAGGATGCGGGCGATGTCTCTTTCCTGAAATTCGTCGCCCACCGGCTTTTGTCTTTTTGCCTTCGCCGGCGCCTCCGGAAATTCCGTTTCCGGAAAATCGCCCGCTGCACTTTTGGCGATTTCCGCCGACTGGTCGGGCTGGCGTGCATCGCGGCGCGTCTTGTTTTGTTTGAGCAGATTTTCCACCGCTTTATTCAGCTCCGATATCAGCGCCGACTCTTCCACCTGCATGGCCCTCGAACATTCCTGGATGTACAAAGAGCGTTTTATCGGGTCGGGAATGCGGGCGATGCTGCTCACGATGTCTTTTATCAAAGCCGCTTTTTTGATAGGGTCGCCGGCGGTTTCTTTGAGCAACAGCTCCGTTTTGAAAAGAATAAAATCCTTGGACTGGCTGGAAATAAATTCCTGAAAAACCGTGCCCCCCACTTTTTTCAAATACGAATCCGGGTCTTCGCCGTCGGGGAAAAGCACGATGCGCACATTCAAATCCTGCTCCAGCGCCAAATCCAGTCCACGCAGAGCCGCCTTGATACCCGCCGGATCGCCGTCGTACAATATTTTTAAATGTGGCGTGTAGCGCTTAATCAGGCGCAGTTGCTCCTGCGTCAACGCCGTGCCCGACGATGCCACCACGTTTTCGATGCCCGCCTGGTGCAGCGTAATTACGTCCGTATAACCTTCCACGAGAATGCACTCGTCCTGCTTGCTTATCGCCTGCTTCGCCTGGTACAGGCCAAAAAGGATTTTGCTCTTGTGGTAAATTTCCGTTTCGGGCGAATTGATGTATTTCGGCGCTTTCGCGTCTTTCACCAAAATACGCCCCGCAAAAGCCACCGGCTTTCCCGACAGGTTGAAAATGGTGAACATGACACGGTTGCGGAAAAAGTCGCGGTCATACTCGGTGCTGAGTCCGAGGCGGCGCAGCAGGTCTATTTTATGACCGTTTTGCACGGCGTGCAGGGTGAAAATATCGCGATCATCGGGCGCAAAACCCAGTCCGAATTTTTTGATTGTATCCTCCCGATAGCCGCGCTCTTTAAAATAATTCAGCCCCACGCTCCTGCCCCGGTCGGTATTAAAAAGTTGATCCTGATAAAACTGCCGCGCAAATTCATTCACAATAAAAAGGCTCTCATTTATCTGTTGCTGCTCGCGCTCTTCGGGCGAAATTTCCTTTTCCTCTATTTCGATATTGTACTTGCGGGCGAGATAGCGCACCGCCTCCGGGAAAGTAAAATGCTCGTGCTCCATCACAAAATTGACAGGATTGCCGCCTTTGCCGCAGCCGAAGCATTTGTACAAATTTTTGGCGGGCGACACCGTGAAGGAAGGCGTTTTTTCGTGGTGAAAAGGACACAGTCCTTTCATATTCGCTCCGGCGCGCTGGAGCGGCACAAAATCCTGCACCACCTCCTCGATGCGGGCAGCGTCGTACACTTCCTGTATGGTCTTTTGTGCTATCAATTGCTTTGATTGAGCACGCTCGAAATTCGGGCGGCGGATGACAAAGGTAATAAAATCGGATTTTGAAAAAAGCCGGTGCTTTGATTTTTGGAAAGGTAAGCCGGCAGACAGGCGCGGTGTTAAATTTTGCGGGCAATGCTGCGGTTTTTGATTTATAAAATACTGAAAATCAATTTTTTAAAATCAGAATCCGGCAAAAGTTAAAAACAATAACATTTTCGCAAATAACAATCCGTCGGGCTAAAGCGTATTTGATCCGGTTTTAAAAATCCGACAGTTTCGGGAAAGGAAAAAGGGCTTTGGAGTGACGAATGGGAGATTGACGAATGACGAATAGAACTTTTTTCCTTTTCCGTCAAAGATATAATTGGGTGTTCTCATAGTGTGTGGGCTGCCCCGCATCCGAAAAAGGTACGGGGCAGTTTTTTTGTATTTCCTTTCTCCTGGCTTTCCGATAACATTTCCGTTTTTCTGTAAATATTTCAAAAGCAAAATTCTCGTCTGCGCGGCGTCTCTGTAGAGACGCCGCACCACTCTGACAGATTTGGCTAAAGCCCTTTCATTTCTTCTATATTACCCCGCCTTAAAAGGCGCGGCAACTCAACAAAATATATTAGCGCAGGCGAAAAGTTGGATTGAGTTTTTAAATTTTCTGTCCGCGCGGCGTCTCCGTCAGGG
>CALMIT010000696.1 GCA_937864255.1 uncultured Saprospiraceae bacterium | reverse complement strand
GATACATCGGCAGCGGCATTTTCCAGCCGCAACACGCCACGCGGACAAACAGCGGCGCAAATGCCGCAGCCGACACAGGAAGCCCGCACGACATCCTGTCCGCGCTGTGCATACCAGCGCACGTCAATGCCCATTTCACAATACGTGGAGCAATTGCCACAGGAAATGCACTGTCCGCCATTGACCGTGATGCGAAAACGTGATTTGAATTTTTGAATCAAACCCAGGTAAGCCGCCAGCGGGCAGCCGAAGCGACACCAGACGCGGTTGCCCATCAAAGGATAAAACCCGGTGCCCACCACGCCGGCAAAAGCCGAACCGATCAAAAAGCCGTACCCGGAGCGAAAATGGTAAGTATCAAAACCGAATAATTGATACTTGCCGGTAAAATAGGTGTACAAAACCAGCGCCGTCATCACCACCGTGAAAAGCAAAACGCCGTGAACGAGCCACCGCTCGATGCGCCAGGCGCGCAGGCTTTTGTCTGAAAGTTGGCGAAAAGGATCGCCCATCGTTTCTGCCAGCCCGCCACAGCCGCAGACCCAGGAGCAGTACCACCTTTTTCCATAAAAATAAGTGAAGAGCGGCACGCCGACGATGAAAAGCAAGATGCCCCAGGCCAGCATAAATAAACCGAGGGTTCCGCTTTGAATCAGACTGTTCAGATGCCATTCAAAAAAGAAATCGTAATCAAGCGGCCACATATTTTTAAAATCAAAATAGGGCTGATTGAGCCGCACCAGAATTTCGGGAATGAGAAAGGCAAAAGCGGTTTGAAAAAACATAACCGACGCCGTGCGGAGCATTTGATAGCGGTTGTTCCGGTATTTGCCAATCATCCGAAAGCCCATCACCAAAATCACCACAGTGTACAAAAAACCATACAAAAACCACTGGCTGGCTTCATTGCCGCTCAAAAATTTACTAAGCGGATCGACCAACAAAATCCAACTGCTCAGGTATTCGGGAAACCAGTAAAGTGCGACGTAAAAACCGATGAACAAAACCCCGATAAGAATGCCCAACCATCCGGTTTTTTGAGGACTGCCGGAGCGCGGATTCCCGGAATTTTCTTTTTTTTCAGCCTGCCGCACCAGTGCTGCAACGACAAAACCGATGACTAAAAAATAAAGCGCCAAAGCGCCCGATTTGAAATATCCCGCCACAAATACGCCCGAAATCACCGCCGTCAAAAAAAACGCGCGCCAGCCAAAACGCAATCCGCGCGTGAGCGTACTTTGGTAAATGCCATTATTCCTGATACCCGGCAAATGCTGAAATTTTGGAAAATTGTACAACAAGCCGCCTAAAATGCCAAAACCGATAGTGAGAAAAAACATCCACATGGGTTGTTTTGCGGCAAGCCCCCGGTTCGCATTTTTGGTCAAAGAAAACAGGTAAGCATCCACGTCGCCGTCGCCGATTCTGAAGTCCCACTCGGCTGTTCCCTGTGGTATCGCAGTAGCTTTCCAGTCCACAATTTTGGCGGCGTCTTCCTGCGCTTTTTGGGCTGCTTTGAGTGCATTTTTTAATTGAGAAATATATTCAAAACCGGAGGGGTAGGTTTTATTCAAAAGATCATTTTCAACTGCTTTTTCAAGTATAATTTCACGGTGGTAGGTTTTTGAAATTCTCGATTCAAGCACTTCCCGGCTTAACCGAAAATTACTGTCGGCAAGCAAAAAAAGGAAAACGCCGAGCGCAAAAAGAAAAAGCGTGCCGCCGATTTTTTGCATCATTTCGGATTAAATTTTGACCTGATTTTTTAAAAATGCTACTACATCATCCAGCCTTCTTTTCTTTTTTGAAAAAATCGTTTTACCTGTCTGGTTTTTGTAAACAGCCAGCACTTCCTGTTCGTATTCTCTAAAAAATTCGGAGTCGAAATTGGCGAGACTCAAGTTTGCCAAAACAGTTTCGACGGGCGTTTTTTCACGAATCCATTTCTCACAAACTTCCTGGCGATAGCGAATGCCCATCAGGTTGAAGCCGACTACGTTTTCCGTATTTTTATCATAAACGATGCGGATGCTTTTTCGCCCGTCGCGGTGCTCCCAAAAAACAGACGCATGATGCGCGGGCGGCTCAGCAGGCACCGTCCCGTAAACCTGGTATTCGATGTCGAAAAATTTGGCAGAATTAAACCAAATACCCGGGTCGTATTTGATCGGCTTGCCGCAAATATTGTACGCCGCCGTTTCGCCCATCATGCGTCCGACGTACCAGATAGCTTCGATGGCGCGCCGACCTGTCTGCGGATTTAATAATTCTGCACAATCGCCGGCAGCATAAATATCAGGATGATTGATTTGTAAAAAATCGTTGACCAGCACCCCTTTTTTCACTTCAATGTCCGAACCTTTTAAGAAATCCACATTCGGATTCACGCCGGCGGTCAGCCCGACAAACTGGCAATCAATGCGCTCGCCATTCTTCGTGACGACACCTCTGACCTGCCCATTTCCGTCGTCCAAAATTTCCTTCAGTTCGGTTTCCAGTCGAAGGTCTATGCCGTTTTCCAAAATGTGGCGAGCCACCATCTTCGATTCTTCGACGGGTAAAATATTGTCCCAGTAGTTTTTTTCCCTGACCAAAAACGTAACCGGAATATGCCTGGAATGAAACATTTCGGCCATTTCGATGCCAATCAATCCGCCGCCTACGATGACGGCTCTTTTCAAATTTTTGCTTGCCTGTTCCATTGTTTCCAAATCCTGAAAACTGTACAAGCCCTGCACGCCTTTCAAATCCTGTCCCGGCCAGCCAAATTTGTTGGATTTGGAGCCGCTGGCTATCAATAATTTATCGAAGACCATTTTTTCTCCATTTTGAAAATGGAGCGTTTTTTCTTTTACATCCACATGGCTCACGTAGCCATTTTTCAACTCAATTCTGTTTTTTGACCAAAACCAGTCCTCGTAAGGTTTGGTGTCTTCGAAGCGCATGTGTCCCATGTAAATGTACATGAGTGCCGTACGAGAGAAAAAATACTCCGTCTCCGCCGAAATCAGCGTGATTTTATGGTCGGACAATTTGCGGATAAATCTCGCCGCTGTTACGCCTGCAATCCCGTTTCCAATAATGGCGATGTGCATGATTTTTTTTGAAATTTTTAGCAGAAAAACGGATATGATTTTTCTGCCGAAAGCCGGACAACGTTATCAAAAATTGTTAAAGAAACGTCAAACAAGTCCGAATTTTGATCTTCAACTTAACAAAGCTGAGGTTTTATGTGTCTTATTGAGACAAAAAGCCTAATTTTGTTCCGCTAATAAAGTTTTCAAACTATTTCTTATGAAGCAGACTTTACTTTTTCTTTCTTTATTCCTGATGACTTCGGCAATTTCTGCCCAGATTTCTCTCAAATTTTCGGGAACGGATTTATTCTTTACCGGCGATCCCGGTGAAGCCGAAGTTGTAGGCCACGCTTATGTTGTTAACACGCATAGTACCGCTGTTCAATTACGCTGGGAGCGCGAAGAAATGGATTTCGCCGAAGGTTGGACAAGCGCGGTTTGTGACAAAAATCAATGCTATAGCTCGCTGGTATTCACCAATGTCGGAACCATTAACGGTGTTCCGCTAAATGTGCCTGTTTTATTGAACCCCGGAGATACTTCTATTTTGGACGTACATTTATATCCAAACGGAACAAAAGGTACAGGACAGGTGAGAGTCTGCGTAACCACCGTATCCGAGCCAAATAATGTTATCGGGTGTATCAATTACGATTTTAATTTAACCAGCAGCAGCACGAAAGATTTTTCAAAAGCAGCTTTGAAGGTATATCCCAATCCGACTTTCGACTTTTTCAATTTGCAAAATGCCGAAGGAGTAGGGTTTGTAAAAGTGTACAACACGCTCGGCAGGCTTGTCAAAGTATTCGACGCGTCTTTTGAAAAAAACTTTTATGTAGGTGACTTGCCTTCCGGAATGTACTTGATAAATATGCAATCCAAAAACGGCAAAAACATCAAAACTACCCGCATCGTCAAAAAATCTTTGATGCCTTAATTTTTTGGCGGCTATATAATTCAAGATCAAAAAAAGCCCGCTCAAGACTTGAGCGGGCTTTTTTTGATCTTGAAAGTAGCTTCTTTTTATCTTTTAAAAACCTTAGTTTTGTTATCGTAAACTTTAAAACTAAATTCTCATGAAGACTTCTTTACTTTTTTCCCTATTCCTACTCGGACTTACTCCGGTATCTTTCTGCCAGATATCGCTTGAGTTTTCAGCCACAGAATTATTTATAACAGGCTCTCCCGATTCATTTGAAACAATCGGGCATGCATTTATCACTAATAAAAGTTCGGACTCAGTATCGTTAAGGTGGGTTCGTGAAGAGATTGATTTTCCGGATAATTGGCGAAGCGGTGTTTGCGATAAAAACCAATGTTATCCATCACATATTTTTACCAATATAGGCATGATAGGTAATATTCCTACTAATAATCCTATTCTTTTAAACTCAGGTGATACCTCCATTATTGATGTGCATTTATATCCTGAACAAAATCGAGGCACCGGCAAAGTCAGAGTTTGTATCACCGAGGTTTCTGATCCGGATAATATTCTCGGTTGCATCAACTACGATTTTAAATTGGGAGTTAGCAGTACGAAAGACTTTTCAAAAAATGCTTTGAAAGTGTATCCTAACCCGACTTTCGACTTTTTCAATTTGCAAAATGCCGAAGGCGTGGGATTTGTAAAAGTGTACAACACGCTCGGCAGGCTTGTTAAAGTATTTGACGCTTCTTTTGAAAAAAACTTTTATGTGGGTGACTTGCCTTCTGGTATGTACCTGATAAATATGCAATCCAAAAACGGCAAAAACATCAAAACTACCCGCATCGTCAAAAAATCTTTGATGCCTTAAAGTAGGGTATTTTAAAGAAAAAGCCCGTCAAATTTGACGGGCTTTTTCTTTGGGACTTTATCCTTTTTTCGGACTCAGTTCCTTTATGTTTTGGAATAACTTGTCTTCATCGCCTGGTACCCATTTGCGCTTGTGTAAAACTATTTCGCCGTTTTTATCGAGCAAAAATGTCTGCGGCAAGCCGTTCAACTCTCCGGGCATTACTTGCATAAACTCACGATTGACGTCATTGTATGCTTCCCATTTCCAGCCACTTTCATTTACACGTTTCACGAAGTTTTCATAATTTTTTGGAAAATCTGTGGAGATAGCGTAAAAATTAAAATCTGCTTCTTTTTGCCAATTTTCAAATTTCCCTTTGATGGCTTCCATTTCCATACGGCATGGCGCGCATGTTGTGAGCCAAAAAAGTAATACCGTAGGTTTTCCATTTTTTTTGAAAGCTTTTGAAGAATTTACCAACTCTCCGTCTGTCTTTTTCAAATCAATATCATACGGAAACTTTTTTTCAATTTTATCTGCCGGACGCGAGGTGGCGATATTGACATTGCGCTGCGATTGCGAAACATCCTGGGGTGTTTCCTGCGCATAAATGGGTCGGCGTACTTTTTGAGGAGTTGCTTCATTTTGTGAAGCAGGCGCGCTGTTTTGCGGTTGAGCAGTTTCGTTTTGTCCGGAACTGCACGAAGAAACTAACAAACTGATAAAGAAAATTAACACCTTGTTCATGGTCTGATTTTTTTTATTTGATGAGCCAATACTATTGCAATGATTTTGCCACTCTGTCAAGGGCCAATTGCGCCTCTCCATAATTAGGAGCAAATTTTAGCGCCTGTTGAAAGTCATCTTTTGCCGCCTGCATATCTCCCTGCATTTCCGACACCAGCCCCCGGTAATAATACCCGACAATATAGGTCGGCGAGACTTCTATCAAAATATCGAATTGTTTTTTTGCCTGATTGAGACTATCCATTTCAAGATAAATCAAACCGGAATTAAAAAACGCGTCTTTGTATTTTGGATCCATTAAAACAATTTTTTTATAAATGCCCAAAGCGGCTTCCAGCTTCCCCAAATCGTGTAAATAAGCTGCTTTGGCGTGTAAGGCGACTTTGTTGGTAGAATCCGCCCGAATGGCGTTGTCGAAATATTTTTCAGCAAGCGCGTCGCCCCTCTGCGCATATAACTGCCCCAGAATAATCCAGGCGTCCACCAGATCGGGGTCATTTTCCACAGCCGACTGAAAACTATTAATAGCCCGGATAGTGTCGCCCATTTCTTTAAAATTCATACCAAACATAAAATAGGCTTCGGCGTTTTGCGGGTCCTGTTTCAAAATTTGATCAATGGTGCGAAAAGAGTCTTCGTATTGTTTTAAAATGTGCTGAAACTCAGCCTGTTTTAAAAGCGTAGGAATGTTTTTTGGAAATTTGTTCGCCGCCAGTTCCATAGTGCGCAAAGCGGCCATTGATTGCCTGTAATCCAGATAATTATCCGCCATCAGGTGAAAATATTCCGCTTTTGTGGAGTCAAGTTGTATGGCTTTTGTAAGGTCGGCGATAGACTCTTCGTACGCTTCTTCTTCGTAATAGACGCCAGCCCTTTCAAAATACAAATCCGGGTTGTTTGGGTTTTGAGAGATTTTTTCAGTTAATTCTGCTATCAAAGCCCCGCTCGAATTTTTATCTTTTTCTGTAGTTTCTTCCTGCTTACCGGAGCAGGCAATTTGTACAGATAAGATCAAAAACAAACTTGTTTTTAATAAAAAACTCATAGCATTTTTTCGATTTAAAAACTTCATATCCGCTTTTTTAAAAAAATAAAATCAAAAATAAGCAGTAATCTTCGGATGCTGTTCAACGGTCTGCCGAATTGATTATTTTGATAAGAAAAGACTGTTTTTTTGTCTTTTATAAACAAAAACCGGCCCAGAGAATAGTTTTTCGGAGCCGGTTTGGTTTTTCATTTTTTTTAAATCAGTCTTTCAAAACTACCCCTGATGCGAGAAATTTCAACTCTTCCTGCGGCTCGGTGATGGCTTCTATTTCTTCTTTCGATTTGCCTTCGTCTTCGGCATAGTGGCGCAGTTCTTCCACGCTGGTCACTTCGCGATAAGCGTAGCCGTCCATCACTACCTGCCGGCCGGCGATATCTTTGGGCATAAAAAAGCCGTAATCTTTGAATTGAACGAAAATTTTATCTCCGGAAGCCGTTTTCAGATTCATCCAGCAGCCTTTCACCTGGCACACATTGTCCACCGTACCAATCACTTTGGTATTCAAAGAGTCCGTGCTGTTCATTTTTGTCAACAACTCTTCCAAAGGCATCGCGCCGTCTTCAGAAATAGTTTCACCGAAATGTTTGCCGTCGCCGGATTCAGCGCCGGTGCTTTCATGATCGAGATCGTGTCCGTCGTGCTCGTTTGAAGCCGGTTGGTTATTGCAACTCAAAATCATAGCCGCCAAGGCAGTTGAAAACAAGATTTTTCTCAACATGGAAAAAAGTTTAAGTGTAAAAATGAATTTTAAAACGGGTGCAAAAATCCAAAAAATTCTCAAAACGCAGAAGGTAAAAGAAAATCACGATGTTTAGATTTTTCAAAGCCGGTTCGATTCCAATTTTTCTTTAGCTAATTTTACCGGCTCATTTCATTTTAATAGTCAAGTATTATGAACTTATTGCGCTTTTTTCCTGCTGTCTGCTGCCTGACTTTACTGACAGCCTGTAGCCAACAAATTAACGGGCAAAAGAACCCGCCCGCACAAATAGAAGCCGGTTTTGTAAAACCCGACATCACATCTTTGTCGGACCCAGAATTGAGAGATTACGCGGACGAATTGGCTCACCGGTTTATTATCACCGATGGCCACGTGGATTTGCCTTACCGCCTGACCACCCGCTTTTTCAAACTTTATCGCGAATATGTCGGCATACCGGTGGAAAGCAAAGAGGGCGATTTTGATTACGTGAGAGCAAAAAAGGGCGGATTGGACGCGCCTTTTATGTCCATCTACATACCCTCCGAATACCAGAAAACAGGCGGAGCAAAAGCCTACGCGGACTCATTGATAAGCATGGTGGAAAAAATAGTAACGGAGCACAGCGACAAATTCGCCCTCGCCGGCTCGCCGGATGAAATTGAAGCCAATTTTAAAAATGGAAAAATTTCGCTGCCGATGGGTATGGAAAATGGCGCGCCGATACAAAAATTGGACGATGTGGATTATTATTTCAAAAAAGGAATTCGCTACATCACGCTCACACATTCAAAAGACAATAAAATCTGTGATTCATCTTACGACACCGCGCACACCAACGGCGGTCTGAGCAAATACGGCAAAAAAGTGGTAAAAGAAATGAATCGCGCCGGCATCATGGTGGATATTTCGCATGTATCCGACAGTGCTTTTTACCAAGTGCTGCGCACGACAAAAGCACCCGTCATCGCTTCTCACTCTTCCTGCCGGAAATTCACACCCGGCTGGCAGCGCAACATGAGCGACGAAATGATAAAAGCTCTGGCGAAAAACGGCGGCGTCATTCACATCAATTTCGGCACTACTTTTTTGGATAGCGGTATAAAAAAATCGGCTGAGAAACTACGCGGCGAAATGCGTGAAATGCTTGTCGCAAA